>CADCVT010000200.1 GCA_902806215.1 uncultured Solirubrobacteraceae bacterium
CGGCGCGACCGGCTGCCAGCGCGGGTCGGCGTCCATCCGCTCGCTGGCGATGACGACGGTGGGCTGCTCGGCCGCCTCGGCGCAGTTGACGCGCATGCCGGTCTCGCCGCTGACGTCGTCGATCGGCTGGCCGTCCGGACGCCGCTCGAGGACGAACAGCTCGTTGTGCTCGGGGTATCGCAGAGCCCACACGTCGTCAGCGGTCGTGAGCACGAAGTTCAGCGAGTAGAGCTCGGTGGTGGCCGCGAGGTCGCGGGTCGCCGCGCGGATGCCCGCGCCGACGTCGCCGCCGGCGTCTGCGATCGCGTCGGTGATCACCGCGAAGAGCCACTCGCTGTCGGTCTCGCCCTCGACCTCGAACGGGCGGTCGGGGTCCATCGCGAGCACCCCGTTGTGCGCGAACAGCCGGCCGTCGCGCTCGAACGGGTGGGTGTTCGCGTGGCTTAGCGCCCCGGTCGACGCGTGGCGCACGTGGGCCACGTATGTCCGCGAGCACTCCTCGGCGGCCTCGCGTACGAACAGATCGTGCCCGGCCGCGGGCTCGGGCGCCTTGTCGACGTCCGGTGAGCCGTCGGGCTCGAACGTCCCGACGCCGAACCCGTCGGGGTTGCCGCAGCTCTGCAGCGCGAGCGAGTCCGGCGCGTCGAGCAGCCAGAACCGCGCCCGCGCCGGCGTGCGCCCACTGTGGAGGCCGAAGAGGCGACACATGGCCGACAGCATGATGCTCAGCTAGCCTTTCCGACATGCTCCGCCGGTTCGTTGTCCTTCTGGCCGTCTGCGCGCCGCTCGCGGCGACCGCACCCGCGTGGGGCTGCAGCTGCGCCGCGATGTCGACCCAGGAGAAGTACGCCGGCGCGGACGCCGCGTTCATCGGCACGGTCGAGTCGCGGAAGGAGTCGGACCAGGCCGGGCCGGGCTTCCAGCGCGTCGTCTACACGTACGTGGTCGAGGAGTCGTTCAAGCAAGCCCTCGGATCGAAGATCGAGATCTCCACATCGACCGACGGCGCGACGTGCGGCTTCTCGGCCGCGAACGGGACGCGCATGGCGATGGTCCTCCACGACCGCTGGCGCGACGCCGAGGGCCGCCACACGTCGAGCAACTGCAACATCGTCGACGCCGAGGAGCTGCGCCGTGCGTCGAAGGGGAGCCCGCCGCCGGGCCCGCCGCCGCCGTCCGACCCGGGGCCAGACCCGAGGGACCCGGACCCGAAGAGCCCCGAGCCGAGGAGCCCCGAGCCGAGGAGCCCCGAGCCCTCGTCGCCGCCCGCTCCCGCGGTCCGGCTGCTCGTGGCCGGCCGCTTCGGCGACGCGCGCCTGCTGCTGCGCGACGGCGCAGGCACGACGATCGCGCGCGGCGCCGGCCGCGGGCGGACCGTGCACATGGTCGCCTGCTCAGGGACACGGATGGTTGAGCTCGCCGTGGTCGGCGGCCGCCGACGGATCGTGACGCGTCGCCTGCCGTCGCTCAGCGTCGTCTCGAGCCGCCCGGCCCGCCGGTCGGTGCGCTCGGTGCGGTGCGTCGACGGTCGCGCGGTGGCGAGCACCGTCCGGCGTGCCGACGCCCGCGTCGTCAAGGTGCCGACCGCGCGCGCCGCGGCGAGCATCTGCGACGACCCTCGCTAGCGTGACGCGCATGCTCATGCGCTTCGATCCCTTCCGCGACTTCGATCGTGCGTGGCAGGAGCTGGCCCAGCAGGCCAGCCGGCAGTCCGCGCGCAGCTTTCCGATGGACGCCTACCGGCGGGGCGACGACTTCGTCGTGCACTTCGACCTCCCCGGGGTCGAGCCGGCGTCGATCGACGTCTCGGTCGACAACAACGTGCTCACGGTGCGCGCCGAGCGGCGCTTCGAGCAGGAGCCCGGCGACGAGATCCTCGTGACCGAGCGCCCGCAGGGCGGCTTCACGCGGCAGCTCATGCTCGGCGACCAGCTCGACGCCGACCGCATCTCCGCCGGCTACGACCGCGGCGTCCTCACGCTGACCATCCCGATCGCCGAGCGCGCGAAGCCGCGGAGGGTCGAGATCACCTGTGACGTCGACTGAAGGTCCGAGCTTGCCAGGACCGTAAGGCGAGACGGCGGTCTCGTTCCCGTCTATCCATAAGAGAATCGGGGTAGAGGAACCTGAGCGCGAGTGCCGAAACTCGCGCCAATGGGCCGTGCCGCCGGACGAATTCGCTGGGACCGACTTGGACGCGTCGCGCTCCTGCTCGTCCTCGTCGGCGTGATCGCGCTGTACGTCAACCCGCTGCGGTCCTACGTCTCGACGTGGTCGGAGGCCAAGACCCGCCGGGCCGAGGTCGCCGAGCTCCAGCGCGAGAACACGAAGCTGCGCGCCCGCAAGTCCGAGCTGCAGAACCAGCGCGCGCTCGAGCGCGAGGCCCGCCGTCTGGGCATGGTCCGGCCGGGCGAGCGCGCGTACGTGGTCGAGGGCCTGAAGTAGCCCTCGTCGCGCGGCTACCCTCGGCCGCGTGGACACGTTCTCGGTAGCCGCGTTCCAGTGGCAGGAGGGTGCGCGCCGCGTCCGGGAGGCGGCGCCGCGCGAGCAGCACGTGCTCCTCGCAGTCGTCGACGCGATCGTCGCGGAGCTGCGCCGCAAGCTCGGCGGGCCGTTCTCGAGCGACGAGCTCGCGACGCTCTACACCGCCGAGGGCACCGACTGGGCGACGTCGATCGCGCAGCGCACGGCGCCCGAGGATCCGTGGGCGTGGGACCCGCGCGTGACCGTCGACGCGGCGTTCGCGCGCTACCTGCGCGAGGCGATGGACTACGCCGGCGGGCGCCGCCTGTACGAGACGGGCTAGTCCTCTGCGTCGGGGATGCGCGTGAACCGCAGCGCGCGCGCCGCCGGCACGAACCCCAGGCGCTCGTAGAGCTGCTGTGGCGTGTCTCCCGCGTCCGCGACGAGGAAGACGGTCTCGTGCCCCTCGGAGGCCGCCAGCGCGGCCGTGTGGCTCACCAGGGCCCGTGCGTGGCCGTTGCCGCGCGCGTCCGGGCTCGTGTAGACGTCCTCGATGTTCGCGGTGACGCCGTCGGACCACAGCAGCGCCATCGACTCGGCACCGGGCGAGACGAACGCGCGCGTGCCGTGCGCGACCCACTGGCGCTCCATGTAGCCCATGAGCTGGTCGATCGCCTCGGGGCCCTGCGACGCGAAGTCCTCGGTGAGCCACTGGCGCTGGAGCGCCGCGATCTCGTCGCGGGTGCCCTCGCGGACGCGATCGGCCGGGGGAGCGTCGGGGACCCGGTCGAGGACCATCGTCAGCTCGTCGTCGACGTCGCAGTCGTTGAGCGCCGAGCGGAACCGGTCGTGGTCCTCCTCGGCGACGACGAGGATCCCGGGGCGCGGCACGTCGGGCAGCTCGGCCTCGGCCTCCTCGACCCGCGTGCCGTCCACGAGCACCTCGACGGCGTTCAGCGAGTAGACGAGCGGAAGCGACGGCGTCGCGACGACCCGCCCGAACGGCAGCTGGTGGACGGTGTCGCTGCAGGCCGCCCGCGTGACGGCCTGGAAGGCGAGCGCGCGCTCGACGTCAGCTGTCGTCAGCGGTCCCGGCACGACGGATCACGATCTGGTCCTCTTCGATCGTGACCTCGACGGGACGGTGACCGGCCCAGTGCTCGGCGTACACCGGGTTGTCGGCGACGGCGGGATCGAGCCACAGCCCGTAGCCCTCCTCGCCGTGGTCGAACGTGCCCTCGAGCGCTGCGCCGTCGGCGCTGCCGGCCTTGCGGCGCGTGCCGCCACGGCGTCCGCGGCGGCGCGGCTTGGGCTTCGCCTCCTCGGCGGGCTTCTCGTCGGAGTCCGAGTCGGAGCTTGAGTCGGACGAGTCCTCGGCTTCCTCGGCCTTGGCGGCCTCGGCCGCGTCGAGCTCGGCCGCGATGAGGGCGTCGTCCTCGGCGCGCAGGTCGATCTCGTCGTCGAAGTCCGTGCCGGCGGCAGCGGCCTCGCCGTTCTCGGCCTCCGGCTCGAGCTCCTGCTCGCGCTTGAAGGATTGGATCTGCTGGACGGTCACCTCGAGCTGGTGAGCGATCCAAGCGTCCGTGCGCCCCTGGCGGACCCAACTGCGGATCTGGTTCAGGTGCGGGCGTAGTGAGCGTCGTGCCAAAGCGGCCGGGAGACTAGCGCAAGGAACGGCGTCAACCGTCGTTGAACCCTTCATCGGATGTTTTCAGGAGTAGCGACAGGGGCATCGGTCAGTGTGGGAGACCGGTGGCCCGACTAGGCAGGGAGGTGCCAACAACATGCTCGTGCTCACGAGGAAGTCGAACCAGTCGATCATGATCGGCGACGACATCGAGGTGTCGGTGCTGTCGATCATGGGCGAGAAGGTCAGGATCGGAATCCAGGCCCCGAGGGACGTGCCGGTGTTCCGGCGCGAGGTGTACCTGGAGATCCAGCAGGAGCGGGGGCTGTCCGGAGAGGACGGCGACGCTCGCGGAGACGTGGACAGGGCGCTTCAGCGCCTGTCCGACTCCGCCTAGCCGCTAGCCCATCACGAGATACAGCGTCTGGAACATCGCGACGGTGACGATCACCGCGGTCGCGATGAGCACCAGCACGAGCAGGACGAAGCGCATCGTCCCGCGCTTGTGGACGTGCTCGATGTGACGCTGGCGGGAGCGCTGGGCCGCCCGTCGCCGCACCGCCTCACGGCGTGCGGCATCGGCCCGGCTCTCCTCGAGGAAGGCTCGCTCGAACTGGTTGATGCTCTGCCGCATACGCATGCGGCGTAGGACTTTAGCCTTCGCGTAACGCCAGGACCGCCAGGCGGCCGCTGGTGACGAGCTCGGCGAAGAGCTCGACGAGGTGGGGGTCGAACTGCGTGCCGGCGCATCCGCGCAGCTCCTGGAGCGCATCCTCGATCGGCATCCCGGCCCGGTACGGGCGGTCCGACGTCATCGCCTCGAAGGCGTCGGCGACGAACAGGATCCGTGCTTCGATGGCCAGGTCGTCGCCGCTCACGCCGTCGGGGTAGCCGCGGCCGTCGACGCGCTCGTGGTGGTGGCGGACCCACGTGGCCTCCTCGGTCAGGCCGGCGTGCGCGAGCATGATCCCGCCGACGACCGAGTGGCGCTGGATGTCGGCGAACTCCTCCTCGGTCAGCCCCGAGGGCTTGGCGAGGATCTCGGTGCGCACGGCGATCTTGCCGACGTCGTGGAGCATCGCCGCGCGGCGCAGGGCGACGACGCGCTCGCGCTCCATGCCGACCGCCTGCGCGAGCGCGACGGCGTAGGCGGCGACGTTCTCGGAGTGGTCGCGCGTGTGGAGCTGCTGCGCGTCGATCATCGCGACGAGCGCGTAGAGGTGGGCGACGAGGCCGTCGCGTCCGCTGTCGGCGCCCTCGTCCGTGCCGGCCTCGCTGGCGACGGCGCAGAGGTCCTTGCCGTTGCGCTTGGCCCAGTAGAGGGCGGCGTCCGCGCGGATCTGGAGGTCCTGGACGGTGGTGGCGTCGCCCGGGCAGGACGCGACGCCTCCGCTCAGCGTGACGCGGCGCCCGGCGAGGATCTTGCGGCGTGCGACGGCGGTCCTCACGCGCTCGGCCACGAGGAGCGCCTCGAGCTGGCCGGTCTCGGGCAGCAGGAGCGCGAACTCCTCGCCGCCGATGCGAGCGAAGCTGTCCGAGGGGCGGATGCACTGCTCGGCGGTCTCGGCGATCGCGCGCAGGACGTCGTCGCCGACCGCGTGGCCGTGCGTGTCGTTGACCTGCTTGAAGTCGTCGACGTCGAAGATCACGAGCGACGCCTCCGAGCCGTAGCGCTCGGTCCGCGAGACCTCCTTGTCGAGGGCCTCGAGCAGGAAGCGGCGGTTGTAGAGGCCGGTGAGCGGGTCGCGGATGGCCTGCTCGAGCCGCTCGCGGTAGTCACGGGCGTTCTGGACCGCGACGCCCATCTGGTCGACGAGCAGCCGCAGGAGCTCGACGCCGCCGGTGTCGAACGGCTCGGTCGACGGGCGGATCAGCGTGACGACGCCGATGCGGTGCCCGCGGGCGGCGAGCGGGAGCCGGAGGATCGCCCGGCGGCCGCGCTCGGCGAGGACGGGCTCGTCTCGGACGGCGCCGATCGGCACCCAGGGACGCTCGGCGTACCAGTCGCCCGCGGCGGCGAGCAGCTTCGGCGGCCCAGTGGGGTCGTCGACGTGCAGGGCGGCGCTCGTGGCGCGCGCGGCGGCGCGCAGGACGCCGAGCGCCTGCTCGACGATCGGCGCCTCCTCGAGCGTCTGCGTCATCGTCGTCGCCAGGCCGGTCAGGGCCTCGAGCTCCTCGTTGCGGCGGGTCGCCTCGCGGCGCAGGGCGCGCTCACGGACGAACACCCGTCGGTGGTCGAGCAGCAGATGCCCCTGGCGGGCGAACGCGAGCAGGAGGCTCACGAGCGTCAGGCCGCCGAAGAACGCCAAGCCGGCGCCGCCCAGGCCGACCGTGACGTGCAGCGCGAGGGCCATCGCGGGGAAGGAGAGGATCGCGGCGACGGGGAGCGCGATGCGCGAGCCGATGTAGCGCCGGTTCGAGCGCGGCGGCGCGGCGGCCTGGCGGGGTCGCGGCGCGAACCCGATCTCGCCGGTCGTGGCGAGCGCGAACGCCGCGGCAGCCCACAGCAGGGCGATGAGCCACGGGAGCGTCGCGACCTGGCCGGCGGCGCCGGCCGCGGCGAGGCCGTCGCCCGCGGTGATGAGCACGGCCGCGCCGGTCAGCCACCAGGCGCCGGGGACCCGCCGCTGCGCCATGAGCGCGACGGCCGACAGCGCGACGACGACGGTCGCGGCGACGTCGACCGTGACGACGAGCGTCAGCGCGGGGTCGCCGTCGGCGAAGCCCGGGACGATGAGGAACCAGACGCCGACGGCGGCGAACACGAGGCCGGCGAGCGCGGCGTCGACGAGCATGGGCCAGCCCTGCCGGGCCAGGCTGCGGCGGGCGAGCGTCACGGCGGCGACGAGCACGCAGCACGACCCGGCCCCGGCGACGTAGAGGGCGGCGTCGAGGGTCGCGTCGAGGACCGACGCCGCGATGGCGAGGGCGCACCCGACGGCTGCAGCGCCGCACGCGAGGGAGAGGGAGCGGTGGACGACCGCCCACTCGCGGTCGTCGCGGGCGCAGCTCCACAGGCGCGCGGTCGCGAACACGCACATCACGAGCGGCACCGCGAAGACGACGTCGGCGACCGAGAGGCCGACGAGCGGCAGGAGGAACGGGACGATCACCAGCAGCGCGAGCGAGGACGTCCCGTCGCCCTTGACGACGGCCGGGACGTGGCCCCAGGCGTCGTTGCGCCGGGCGTCCTCGACCTCGTCCACGCCCACCGCGTGCAGCGTCCCGCCGCACTCCTCGCAGGCGGGGTGCAGCATCGTCGTCGACTCGGCGAGCCGGTGCCAGCCGCAGAACGGGCAGAGGTGCGCGAACGTCACAGTGGGCACAAGAGTCGGCACCCAGCCACTCTTCTTGACTGCGCACAGCATGTGCCACGCGACGAGCGTTCTTCGCGCTGAAAAGCTCTGTGATCGTCGAGCGAAATGCGTCCGTTCGGATGAAAGACGCTGGAGTATCGATCCAAGTACCTAGACAGATGTATGAGTGATGATCACTCAGGCCAAGCTACCGTGCCGCAGTGGTGAGGGGAGAGCCTCTCGCCGCCGGACGGTCCGAACGACCTTCGGCAGGGATGGGGGAGCGGACGGAGGGGTCCATGAGGTTGAACGCGTTGTCGCGCCGCAAGGCGGCAGGTCGTGGTGGTCGCAGGCGAGGTGCCGGCGACGGCCGCGGAGGCGGGGCAGCGCGACCGCGCCTCGTCCTCGCCGTGCTGGTCGCGCTGCTCTCGTTCGCGGTCATCGCGCAGCCGGTGCTGTCGATGAAGGACGACGAGCGTGTCGTCGAGCGCGACGAGGCGTCTCGTCCCGGCGCGCAGCCCAAGGTGCTCGAGGAGATCGCGCAGGATCGCACGCGGACCTCGAAGACGTTCGCGACCGACGACGGCGGGCGCACGGTCAAGGTCTTCCCCGAGCCCGTTCACTTCGAGAACGCGAACGGCACGCTCCAGGCGATCGACAACGACCTCGTCGAGTCCCCGATCAAGGGCTTCGCGCTGCGCAACCGCGCCAACCGCTTCGTCGCCGACCTTCCGGCGGAGGCCGGCCGCACCGTGCGCTTCGCCGTCGGCGACGACGTCGTCCGGTTCGCGCTGCGCGGTGCGCGCGGCGGCGGCCGGAAGCTGGGCGAGCAGGTGCGCTACGCCGCCGCGCTCCCCAGCGTCGACGTCACCTACGACATGCGGCCGCAGGGGATCAAGGAGACGCTGATCCTGCGCGACCGCCGCGCGGTCAGCGATTTCGTCTTCGACGTGGACCTGTCTCAGGGCCTGCGGATGCGCGAGGCCGGGGGCGGCGCCATCGAGATCGTCCGTGACCAAGAGCCGGTTGCCCGCTTCGAGGCGCCGTTTGCCTTCGACCAGAGTCCCGGACACGGCGACGATGCGGTCGAGCCCGACCCGCACGCGAAGCTCCGCGTCGAGGGTGACCGACTTCGCCTCAGCGTCGACCGCGACTGGCTCGACGACAAGGACCGCTCGTTCCCGGTCGTGGTCGACCCGACCGTGACGTACATCGACGGCAGCGCCAAGAGCGGCGGCGCCGCTGCCGACACCTACGTGTCGTCGGACAACCCCGCCACCTCCTACGGCACGAGCGCTGTCATGGCCGCCGGCTACGGGATCAACGGCAACACGGTCAACCACGACCACCGTGCGCTCCTGCGCTTCGACGTCGCCGGGGCGGTTCCGCCGGACTCGGTCGTGTTCAGCGCCACGCTCGGTCTCTACGCCGAGCGTCAGGAGAACGCCAACGCCGGCGCACTGCGCGTTCGCGAGGTGTCGCGGTCGTGGACCGAGGCAGCGAGCTGGTCCAAGTACGACGGAACGAACGCCTGGTCCGCCCCCGGCGGCGACGTCGCCGCCTTCGCGAGCCTCGGCGTGCAGCCCGCGGTCGGATGGTCGTACTGGAAGGACCTCCAGCCCCTTGCCGAGCGGTGGGTCCACGGCAGCAGCGCCAACAACGGGCTGCTGGTCGAGCGGTGCTGCGGCGCCCCCGACAACGTGTACGAGTTCACCTCGTCCAACGGCGCTCAGGCCCAGTGGCCGTACCTGCAGATCTGGTACACGCACCGCGCCGGATCGACGCGCCAGAACACCTTCTGGCATCCCGACGGCACCGTCACGGACGGCGTCGACCCGGATCGCGAGGCGCTGAACTCGCTGCCCGAGGTCAACGTCGACGTGGCCTCCGGCAACCTCTTCTTCCGCGCCAAGGACCGCGTGTCCGAGGCGCCGGGCGGCATCGAGCTCACGCGCAACTTCAACAGCGTGTGGTGGGGCACGAACAACATGGGGCGCGGGTGGTCGCTCGACAACGCCGACATCACCCTCACCGACTTCCACGATGGCAACGTCCGCCTCGACGGCCCCGGTGACACGCCGGTCCTGTTCAAGCGCAAGTCGGACGGGACCTACGAGAAGGGCCAGGGCTTCGCCTCGACGCTCGAGCGCGCGACGGACGGCACCACCGACTGGTGGGTGACCCTGCACGACACGGGCGAGCGGTACGTCTTCGGCGGCATCAACGTCCGCGTCGCCAAGCGCTACATCGACGCCGGCGGCGGCGTGAGCTCGCTCTCCAACCACAGCGACGGCAAGAGCTTCATCGTCACCGACGGGCTCGGCAAGTCGACGAACATCATCCGCGAGCAGGTGCCGTTCCTGAGCGCCGGGTGGTTCCGGGTGACGCGCCTCGAGGCGCCGGGCCAGACCTTCACGTACACGTACGACGCGAACAACAACCTCGCGTCGGCCACCGCGCCGGACGGGAAGATCACCCGCTACGCCTACCAGCAGGAGGCGGGGCCGGACGGCCTCGTCTACGACAAGCGGCTCGTCAAGGTGACGAAGCCCGACGGCAGCGAGATCCGGTTCACGTACGGGCCCGCCTGGGGTGGACGGCAGATCGCGTCCCACACGACCCGTGCGCCGGGCGCGACCGTCGACGGCCCCACGACGAGGTTCGAGTACCGGGCGGATCGCACGCTGATCACCGCGCCCAACGGTGCCGTCTCGACCTACCTGTGGGACAAGACGCGCCGGGTCACGTCGGCGAGCACCGGGGCGAGCGCCCCGACGCTGTCGGCGACCGGCACGCTGGTCGACAACCAGGACAAGACGTTCGCGACGAACGCCGAGTACACGCTCAACGTGTCCGCGCAGGACGGGTCGGCGACGGTCCCCAGCCAGGGGGTCAAGTCGATCGAGACGCTCGTCGACGGTGAGCGGATCCAGTTCGCCGAGCAGCCGTGCACGGCGGGCAACTGCACGATGTCGCGGTCGATCCTCGTGAGGACCGACGACTTCGAGCAGGGCGCGCACGTCCTGACCACGGTGGTCACCGATCACGGCGGTGCCCGCACGACGCGCAGCGTGCGGTTCGCGATCGACCACGGCGACTACGAGGACGTGGCGCTCATCCCGGCGGGCGACCCGTCGCCGGTGGAGCCCGACGCACCGACCGATCCGCCGGAGACCGTCGTCGACGAGGGGACCGTGCCGCTCTCGACCAGGCTGAGGTGTGCGCCCTACGACGTCGTGCGAGAGCAGCACTTCATCACCGGGAGCGACGAGGGGCCGACACCGGCGCTGACCGCGCAGGTGGCCTTCCAGCGGCTCCTCGCGGACCCGGCGGTCCCGTTGCTGCCGCTGAGTGGGTGGACGGTCAGCTACAGCGAGCCCACCGCCGTGACGTACCAGCTGCTGCAGAGCGGCCGGGTGGCGGCGCTCGTCGACCTCTACCTCATGGGCGACTCGTGGAAGACCGAAGGGTGGGCGTCCTGCGGCGACGTCTACGGGGAGTAGCGACGATGAACAACGGAGACCAGATCATGAAGCGCATCACCGCAGTCCTCTGCGTCCTCGGGGGCGCGGCGTTGCCCGCCGCGCCCGCCGCAGCCCAGGCGGGGTGCGCGGTGCAGGCCGGCACCCCCGCGGCCGCGTACTACTCCGACCTCCACTGCAAGGCGTTCCAGGACGTGGACTGGTACTTCGAGGCGTCCTTCCCCGCGGGGGCAGCGACGCGATCGGGTGATCTCGAGCGGCCGGACCTGGAACGACGCCGGAGGCTCCCTGTTCTTCCGGGCGCACCGGTCTCCGAGCCTCCCCACGATCGCGCGCGTGCCGGACTCCAATCCCGACAACACGTTCGGCTCCAAGCCGGCCCCGGGGGACTGCAAGCGCACCGTCGGGACCGATCCGGAGCCCGTCGGGATCGTCAAGTGGGTCAAGGGCGACGGCCGCGGCGGGACGCTGGCGAGAGCCGGCGCCTGCGAGGGGACCAACGCCGAGGGCAAGGTCTACACCCTGACCTCGTTCACGATGGAGGTCGACCGGGACGAGAACTGGTTCTACCGCAAGCGCGGCAAGCCGAAGTCGACGCAGGTCGACATGCGCTCGGTGGTCGCCCACGAGTTCGGGCACGCGACCGGCTGGGGCCCGCACCTCGACGACGCGAAGCCAAAGAGCTACTGTCCGACGAACCTGCCCAACAGCAAGCTCCTCGATCCCGGCACCGTGGGCCGCTTCAACCAGCTCATGTGCAAGACCTATCCGCGCGGAACCGCATTCGTCCGCGCGCCTCGCACGCGCGACAAGCGCGTGTTCCGGAGCGCCTACCCGCGGTGATGCGGCGCGTTGGATTGGTGGCCGCCGCGGGGCTCTGCCTCGCGGCGACCGCTGCGCCCGCCGCGGCCCTCGAGCCGACCGGGCCGGACGACCTCGTGCTGAAGGCCGGCGGGACGCAGGCGCGTGCGCAGTTCGAGACCGGCTGCCTGCCGGACCCCGACGCAGGGACGGCCACGTGCGTGGACGGCGAGCCGCGGCCGCTGCGGGCGACCCTGCGGGTCGCCGGCGGCGGGCGCCGGGTCGAGACCCGGCTGGCGCTGCCGGCACGGCAGCTGTCGGTGGTGCTCGA
>CADCVT010000201.1 GCA_902806215.1 uncultured Solirubrobacteraceae bacterium
AGCTCGCCGGGATCTACGGCATCGGGATCGCGGTCGTCGGCCAGCTCGCGCTGACCGGCCTGATCGTCGCCCTCGACGCGTTCGGCCCGATCACCGACAACGCCGGCGGCATCGCCGAGATGGCCGACCTCCCCGAGGAGGTCCGCAACGTGACCGATCCGCTCGACGCGGTCGGCAACACGACGAAGGCCGTCACGAAGGGCTACGCGATCGGCTCGGCCGTCCTCGCGGCGCTCGTGCTGTTCGCGGCGTTCCGGATCGACCTCAACGAGGCCCTCGCGGAGGAGGGCGGGCAGCCCATCAGCTTCCTGCTCGACGACCCGGCCGTCCTGGTCGGCCTGCTCATCGGCGGCATGATGGTCTACCTGTTCGCCTCGCTCTCGATGGAGGCCGTCGGCCGCGCCGGCGGTGCCGTCGTCGAGGAGGTCCGGCGCCAGTTCCGCGAGAAGCCGGGCATCATGGCCGGCACCGAGAAGCCGGACTACGCGGGCTCGGTCTCGCTGGTGACCCAGGCGGCGCAGCGCGAGATGATCATCCCGTCGCTGATCCCGATCGTCGTCACCGTGATCGTCGGCGTGCTGAGCGCCGAGGCGCTCGGCGGCCTGCTCATCGGCGTCATCGTCGTCGGCTTCTTCATGGCCGTCTCGATGACCTCCGGCGGCGGAGCATGGGACAACGCGAAGAAGCTCATCGAGGACGGCGCGTTCGGCGGCAAGGGCTCCGAGGCCCACGCCGCGTCGGTCACCGGCGACACCGTCGGCGATCCGTACAAGGACACCGCCGGCCCGGCGATCAACCCGATGATCAAGGTGAGCCAGATCGTCGCCATCCTCATCATCCCGCTGATCGCCTGACGCGCCCTCGCCGCGCCTGAGCGGCGCCACGGGAGGAGCCCGTGCTAGCGCACTGTGCTCCCCCCACGCCACCACTCAGCCACGACGATCGCGGCGTCAGGATTGAAACGGGGCGGCCGCAAGGCCGCCCCGTTTGCGTTCCGGGGCGCCGCTCACCACAATCCGGCCTGTGACGCGTCCGTCGGAGAGCCGCCGGGACCGGACCGTCGCCGCACTCGGCGACGGCTACGCGGCGGGCTGCATCGGGACGAACACGTTCGAGCTGCGCCTGGAGGCCGCGCACGAGGCCCGCTCGTTCGGTGAGCTGCGACGGCTCACGGCCGACCTGCCCGTCCGGGGCTGGCTCGACCGGGCGCGCGACGCGATCGCCGACCTCCTCGAGGGCGCGCCGGCTCAGCCGGTCGTGCGCATCGCGCCCCCGCCCGACGGGCCGGGCCCGTGGATCCTCGGCCGCAGCGACAGCGCGCGGCTCACCCTCGCTCACCCCACGGTCTCGCGGCGCCACGCGCAGCTGCGCCGGACGGGGGAGGGGTGGGAGATCCTCGACCTCGGCTCGAAGAACGGGACGTGGGTCAACGGCTGGCGCGTCGAGCGCGCGTCGCTGCGCAAGGGTGACGTCGTCTGCCTCGGCGACGTTCGGGTCGAGCTGACCGATCGCTGATTCGAAGGACGCCGTCGCCCCGTGCCGGGGGGAGGCTTCTAGGGGCGACGGCGTCCACGACGACCTTCGACCGGTTCCCGGTTGTCATCAAGACCGCGGTGGCGGATCCGCAGGCGCGTGCGCGCTACCGTGGCGCGAAATGCCCATGCGCGCCGCCACCATCCGGTTCACCGAGGACCTCTGGGCGCTGCTCGACGCCGAGGCCGACCGTCAGGGCACGAGCGTCGCGCAGCTCGTCCGCGACGCGGCACTGTTGCGGCTCGCGTTCGCGATGGGCTCGCGTGGGGAGCCCGAGGCGCGGGCGACCGTCGAGTCGGTGGCGCTCGCGGGCCTCGAGCGCAACTCGCGCGCGACGGTCACCGCCGTGCCGACGCCGGTGGGCGAGGAGCCCGCCGGCCTCGCCGCCGACGGCGAGGCGCTGCTCGAGGTGCCGGCCGAGGCGGCGTTCGACCGCCTGACGAGCCTCGCGACACGCGTGCTGAACGTGCCGACCGCGCTCGTCTCGATCGTCGGCCGCGACCGCCACTACATCAAGAGCTGCGTCGGCGTGATCGACCCGTGGGCCTCGAAGGCCGAGCTGCCGATCACCCACTCGTTCTGCCGCCACGTCGTCATGGCGGGCGAGCCGCTCGTCGTCTCCGATGTGCGCGACCACCCGCTGCTCAAGGACAACCCCGCGATCCGCGACCTCGGCGCCATCGCCTACGCGGGCGTCCCGCTGATGACGTCGACCAACCGCGCGATCGGCACCGTCTGCGCGATCGACGCCAAGCCCCGGCTGTGGTCGCGCGAGGACGTCGCCCTGCTGCGCGACCTCGCCGACACCGCGGTGACGACGATCGAGCTGCGCGCCGCCGTGCGCAAGGCACAGCAGCGCGCAGCCTGACCGGTCACTACTCGGCCGTGCTGTTGAGCGGCCGGTAGCGGATCGTCGTGCCGTTCAGCGTGCCCCGGAAGCCCGACGCGGTGAGGTCGAGCGTGCCGGTGGCGCCGCGGCCCGTGATCGTCAGCCGTCCGCGGCCGTTCGGCCCGAGGACGCCAGAGACGCGGACGCCGGGGACGACCTCGTAGCGGACGAGCGACACGCGCCGCGCGGTGACCTCGACCCGGCCGCCGCGCAGGCCGCCGACGCGGACGGTGCGCCGCTCGACGTCCGCGCCCGCCGAGGACCCGAGGCCGAAGCCCGCGAGCTGGCGGATCGCGTCGCGCAGCGTCAGGTCCACCGCGACGACCGTGCGCTCGACGAGCGGCGGCGCCGAGCCCGCCGCCCCCGGCAGCTGCGTCAGCGAGCGGAACACGGGCAGCGCGAGCGGAACCTCACGCTCGAGCGGCCCGCACGGGACGACCCGCAGCCCGGCCAGGAACGCCCGGACGGTCCGAACGCCGCAGCCGCTCGTGTCGTTGGCGAGCACGGAGTGCCCGACGTTGGCCACGCCGACCACGCGCGCGGTGGGGAACTGCGCCGCCGCGCGGCGCTGGTCCTCGAGCGGCGTGCGCAGGTCCTCACGGCCGGCGAGCACGAGCACCGGGACGTTCGGGCCGCGCTCGGGCGACGGGACGTATGGTGCACGGGTCGTCGCCGGCCAGCCCAGGCACTGCGCGGCGTCGGTCAGCGGGGCGACCACGCTCACCGGGAACGGCGCGTAGTCGGCCTGCGTCGACGTCAGCGCCTGCTCGAGCAGCGCCGGACGCGTCGCCGGGTCGGACTCGGGCGACCACGGCAGGCGGCCCTCCGTGCAGGCCGTGGCCAGGAACCGGATCTGGTTGACCGAGCTCGTGCCGCCGCCCGACTCGGCCTGGAGCGCCAGCCGGATCAGCGGCGCGGCGTCGCCGCGGGCCGCGGCGTCCATCGCGGCGGGCAGCGCCGTCCGCAGCAGCGGATCGGCGTCCGAGGTCCGGATGAGCGCGTACAGGTCGGCCAGCGACACTCGCGCGCTGCGCCGCGCGCCGCTCGGCAGCACGGCCGTCCCGCGGAGCCCGCCGTCGGCCAGGCGGGCGGCGGAGCGCCGCAGCAGGTTCAGCGGGTCGCCGAGGAAGGCACGGCAGCCGGGCGGGAAGCAGACCTCGCGCAGCACGCGCGGCAGCGCGAGCTGGGGGAGGCGTGCGAGGGCGTCGACGCCCTCGATCGGCGACGTCGAGTCGAGGATGAGCGCCGAGACGCGGTCCGGGTAGCGCCGCGCGTACTCGCCGGCGACCTGACCGCCGTAGGAGACGCCCAGCGGGATGATCTTCGGCACCCCGAGGAACGCCCGCAGGTCCTCGATGTCGAGGACGGTCTCGTAGGTCGAGAAGAACTGGCGGTCGCTGCCGATCTCGGTCGCGCAGCGGTTGACGATGCGGGCGGCCTGGGCCGCGGTCGCATCGGACGGGATCCGCAGCGCGCCGCGGCGGGCGACCGAGCAGCGCAGCGGCGACGACACGCCGGTCCCGCGCTGGTCGAAGAGGACGATGTCGTAGCGGTCACGCAGCGCCCGCAGGGGGCCGTTGGCGATCGACGCCGCGTTGCGGACGACGGCCTCGCCGGGCCCGCCGGCGATGAAGACGATCGTGCCGCGCCGGGCCGCACGAGCGCGGAAGCGCACGTAGCCGAGCGAGATCGTCCTCGCGTCGGCCGCCGGCGCCGGATCGGCGTGGTTGAGCGGAACGCCCACCGTCCCGCACTCCGCGCCGCGCAGCTCGCGGCCCTCGCACTCGCCGACGCTCACCTGCGCGGTCGCCTCCGAGGCGAACGCCAACGTGCCAAACAGCACGGCCAAACACACACGAATCCAGCACCGCACCGGTCAAACCCCTTGTTCGTTTTCCGCAAGCGCCATTACCCCGAGACGCGGATCGCATGCCCGATCCGGGCACCCGACCTCGACTCTCGGGCCGCATGGC
>CADCVT010000202.1 GCA_902806215.1 uncultured Solirubrobacteraceae bacterium
ACCTACTACCAGGGGCTGTGCGGGCTCGGGTTCAGCGTGACGACGGTGGAGGATCCGCGCACGGTGATCGGCGTGCTCCCCGACGTGCGGCCGACCGTCTGGGGCGCGGTTCCGAGGATCTGGGAGAAGCTCAAGGCGGCGCTCGAGGCCAACGGGCTGACCGACCCTAAGACCGCGCCGGACGAGCTGAAGGCCGCGGTGCTCGGCAAGCTCGGCCTCGACCAGGTCCAGCAGAACGTCGTCGGCGCGGCGCCGACGCCGATCGAGGTGCTCGAGTTCTTCGAGGCGCTCGGCCTGCCGATCCAGGAGGTCTGGGGCATGTCGGAGACGAGCGCCGTCTCGACGATCAACCCGCGCGGCGGCATCCGCTTCGGCACCTGCGGCCAGGCGATCCCCGGCTGCGAGCTCAGGCTCGCCGACGACGGCGAGCTGCTCGTGCGCGGCGATCACGTCATGGCCGGGTACCGCGGCGACCCCGAGAAGACCGCCGAGGCGCTCGACGCCGAGGGGTGGCTGCACACCGGCGACATCGCGCAGATCGACGGCGACGGCTACCTGAAGATCGTCGACCGCAAGAAGGAGATCATCATCAACGCGGCCGGCAAGAACATGTCGCCCGCGAACATCGAGGCGCGCCTGAAGGCCTCGTCGCCGTTCATCGGCCAGGCGGTCGCGATCGGCGACGCCAAGCCCTACAACGTCGCGCTGATCGTGCTCGACCCCGACGTCCGCGCCGGGCGCGCCGCCGACGACCCCGAGCTCGTCGAGGCGGTGCGCGCCGGCGTCGAGGCGGCCAACGCGCAGCTGTCCCGCGTGGAGCAGATCAAGAAGTACCGCGTCCTCGAGGAGGACTGGCTCCCCGGCGGCGACGAGCTGACGCCGACGATGAAGCTCAAGCGCAAGCCGATCGCGGCGAAGTACGCGCCGGTGATCGACGAGCTGTACGCCTAGCGGCTACGCCGTGACGACCTCGCGGGCAGCCTCGATGGCCGCTCCGAGCTCGGCCTCGTCGAAGTCGTCGTCGTAGCGGACGTTGTTGAGGAAGAAGGTCGGCGTGCCGTTGACGCCGCTGGCGAGACCCGCCTCGATGTCGGCCTCGACGCGCTCGCGCAGCGCCGGATCCTTCAGGTCGGCGTCGAAGCGGTCGAGGTCGAGGCCGGCCTTCTCGGCGAGGCCGCGCACGCGGTCGGCCGAGAGGTCCTTGCGCGACTTGCCGAGCAGCTCGTGCAGCTCCCAGAAGCGGTCCTGCTTGGCGGCGGCCTCGGCGGCGAGCGCGGCCGCGAACGCGTTGGGGTGCACGCCGCGCAGCGGGAAGTGGCGGAACACGAGCCGCACGTCGTCGCCGTGGCGCTCCTCGAGCTCGCGCACGACGACCGCGGCCTCGGCGCAGTAGGGGCACTCGTACTCGCCGTACTCGACGAGCGTCACCGCCGCGTCGGCCGGGCCGCGGACGTGGTCGCGCGACTCTTCGACGGGCACCGCGAGCTGGACGGTGGACGCGGCGCGCGCGGACCGGGCGGGTGCGCGGCCGTCGCCCGCGCTGTCGTCGATCGCCTTCGCCGTCTCGCGCTCGGCCGGCGTCATGCGGCGCTTGCGCTTCGGCCCGCCGGTGCCGTGGGTCCAGGTCCGCAGATCCGCGGACGGGTCCTTGCCGACGCCGGTGCCCATCGCTCGGTCGCGGTCGCTCCAGCCGTGCTGGTTGATCCCGCTTCCCTTGATGGTCCAGTAGCCGTAGGCCACGGCGGCGATGAACGCCAGGATGACGAGGAGGAAGATCCACGAGCCGCCCGCGAAGTCCATGTCGCACCGATACCCGCGCCACCGGCTCCTGGGGCGCCACGCCCGGTGCGGCCTCAGGTGGGGTCGTCGCCCGCGAGGATCGCGACGGCGTGCTGCAGCGCCTCGGGGGATCCCTCCGCGGTCACGCGGCCGGAGGCCAGCGCCTCCATCGCCGACAGCGACTGCGAGAAGAGCGCCGCGAGCGTGTTGGTGTCCATCCGCACGACGAGGTCGGGGTCCTGGGCCGGCCCGGCGATGGGGACCACGCGGCCGTCGGCGACGCGCAGCGTGAACGTCGCCTCGTCGATGCGGAACTCCCAGGTCTCGTGCACGCCGCGCGCGGCCTCGCGGTCGGCCATGTAGCTCAGGGGGAACATGCCCCACGCGGGGCGAAAGGTCTGCTCAGGCCGCCGCTCGCCGAGGCGCTCGACCCCCCAGCGCCCGAGCTCGGCCAGCGCCGGGCCGAGGCTGATCCCCGCCTCGGTGAGGACGTAGACGGACGACGCAGCCGGCGGCGGGAGCCGGTCGCGCCGGACGAGGCCCTCCGCCTCGAGGTGCTGCAGCCGCGCGGACAGGAGGTTGCGGCCCATGCCGGGCAGGCCGTCGAGCAGGTCGGTGAAGCGTCGCGGCCCGAGCAGCAGCTCGCGGACGATCAGCAGCGTCCAGCGCTCGCCGACCACGTCCAGCGCCGTCGCCAGCGAGCAGAACTGTTCGTAGCTGCGCCGGGCCATCCGCACGATCGTACGGCGGTTCGCGGTTGACAGGCGGTACCGATGAGTATACGAATATGAACCATGCTTCGCGCCCGACGCCTCGCGTGCGTTGCCGCCTCGGCGGCGTCGGCGCTGACGGCCGCGCCGCCCGCGGCAGCGCTGCCGGCGAGCGGCTCGCGCGCAACGGTCGACGTGGAGCTCACGACGACGCACCCGGGCACCGCGACGGGGCTGCGCTACCGGTCGACGATCCGGCCCGCCGCCGACGGGCAGCCGCCCGCGCTGCGGCGGCTCGTCGTGGGCCTGCCGGCCGGCGCGCGCGTCGACACCGGCGTGCCCGGCCGGTGCACGGCCTCCGACCAGGAGCTGCGCATGCGGGGCGACGGCATCTGCCCGCCCGACAGTCTGGTCGGGACGGGGTCGGCCGAGATCGCGGTCGTCGGGCTCGGCCGTCAGCGGTTCGTCGTGCGGGCGTTCAACGACGACGGGCAGCAGAACCAGACCGTCAAGCAGGGCGAGATGGTCAGCGCGGTCGTCCGCGGCGTGTTCACCGATGAGGGCCTCGACGCGCGCATCCCGACGTGCATCACCGGAGGGCAGCCGCCCGAGGGTTGTCCGTTCGACCAGGCGCGGCTCGTGCAGAGCGAGCTCGTGGTCCCGCCGCTCGTCGTCGCCGGCCGCAGCTACTTCACGACCCCGGAGACGTGCCCGCCGTCGCGGCGCTGGCGCAGCTCGATCGTCATGACGTACGCCGACGGCGTGACCGAGCGGCTCGTCACCGAGCAGCCCTGCTCACCCAAGCCCGCCGAAGCGCGCGACTGCCGCAGCCGGCGACGCGTCGCGTTCGGCGCGCTGGCGCGCGCCGGCCTGCGGTCGATCACCGTGTCGGTCGATGGCCGACGACGAAGGCTCGACCCGCGCCGGCCGGTGCTCGATCTTCAGGGCCTCCCGCGCGGCCGGTATCCCGCGCGCATCGTCGCCACCACGAAGCGCGGGCGGCGCCTCGAGTTCACCCGGCACTACCGGACCTGCGGCTGAGCGCGCGCGTCGGGCGCGGGATCCCGGTCTCCGACGCGCGCCGCCGTCAGTAGGACTTCGGCAGCCCGAGCGAGTGCTCGGCGACGTAGTTGAGGATCATCTCGCGCGAGACCGGGGCGGTTCGCGCGAGGCGGGCTCCCCAGTACATGTCGGTGAGGCCGTACTCGAGCGCGAAGCCGTTGCCGCCGTGCGTCTGGATCGCCTGGTCGACGCACTTGATCGCCGCCTCGGCGGCCGCGTACTTCGCCATGTTCGAGACCTCGCCCGACGGCGCTCCGCCGTCGTAGAGCGCCGCGGCCTTCTGCGTCATGACCTTCGCCAGCTCGAGCTCGATCTTCGCGTGGGCGAGCGGGTGGGCGATGCCCTGGTGCGCGCCGATCGGCACGTCGCGCCAGACGGCGCGCTCGCGCGCGTAGTCGGCGGCGAGGCGCAGCGCGCGCCGGCCCGCGCCGACCGCGATCGTCGCGCCCATGATGCGCTCGGGGTTGAGGCCGTCGAACGCCGCCTTCAGCCCTGCGGTCTCGCTGCCGACGAGCCGCGACGCCGGCACCTCGACGTCGTCGAAGAAGAGCTGCCACTGCTTGTCGGCCGCCCGCAGCGCCGTCGGGATGTGCTGCTTGGTCATGCCCGGCGCGTCGCTGTCGACGAGGAACAGCATCGGCAGGCCGAGCGACCCGTCGTCCATCTTCTGCCGCGCGACGACGAGGATCGCCTGCGCGTCCTCTACGCCCGAGATGTACGTCTTCTGGCCGTTGAGCACGTAGCCGCCGTCGGAGCGGCGCGCGCTCGTCGAGACGTTGTGCGAGTTCGATCCCGCGTCGGGCTCGGTGATCGCGAACGCGACGCGCGTCGTGCCCGCGGCGATGCCCGGCAGCCACTCCTCGCGCTGCTCGGGACGCCCGTGACGCACGAGGATCGAGCCGACGATCGCCGGCGAGACCACGATCAAGAGCAGCGAGCAGCCGGCCGCCGCGATCTCCTCGCCGACCCACGCCAGCGCGCTCATGCCCAGGCCGCCACCGCCGAACTCCTCCGGCAGGTTGATCCCGAGGTAGCCGCGCGAGCCGAGCGCGTCCCACAGCTCGGACGCCGGCTCGCCCGCCTCGTGGCGCTCGCGCATGTACTTCGGTCCGAAGCCCTCGCAGATCGACGCGACCGTCTGGCGGATCTGCACCTCCTCGTCCGACGGGACGAGCGGCAGGACCGGCATGGCGACCTCAGCCGGTGTAGACACGGCTCAGCGCCTCGGCGACGGCGACCGGCTTCTCGCCGCCCTCGACCTCGAACGTGTAGAGCATCGTGATCTGCGCACCGCCGGGGATGTCGTCGACGCTCTGGATCGCGAGGCGCATGCGCACCTGCTTGCCGACCGGAAGCGGCGCGGGGAAGCGGAGCTTGTTGAGGCCGTAGTTCAGCCCGAACGCGACGCCGTCGAGCTTGAAGAGGTCGTACGAGAAGCGCGGCGCGAGGGACAGCGTGTAGAAGCCGTGCGCGATCGTGCCGCCGAACGGCGTCTCCTTGGCCCGCTCGGGATCGACGTGGATGAACTGGTCGTCGCCGGTGACCTCGGCGAACGTGTCGATGTCTTCCTGCGTGACGAGCTTCCACTCGCTCACGCCGATCTCTTCCCCGACGCGGGACTTGAGCTCGTCGATGCCGTTGATCGTGACCTGAGGAGTTGCAGCCATGCGCTGCACGCTAGCTCGGTCAGCGCACGGCGCGCAGCCCGCCACGACTGCCGCGGCTGGCGGCCTTGTCGAGGCGCTGCTCGTGATCGGCCTGCGCGAGGAGCAGCTCTGCGCTCGTCGCGTCGGCCGGGAAGGTGGCGAAGCCGAGCGACGCCGACAGCGGCAGGCCGTTCGCGATGACCTCGCCGAGCGCGCCGCGGATCCGCTCGACGAGCGCCGCGGCCTCCTCGGCGTCGGTCTCGGGTGCGAGCACGCAGAACTCGTCGCCGCCCTGGCGCACGACGGTGTCCTGGTCGCGGACGGCGCGCTGCAGCGCATCGGCGACCTGACGCAGGAGCTGGTCGCCGACGGGATGGCCGAGCGTGTCGTTGACCTGCTTGAAGCCGTCGAGGTCGAGCACGAGGACCGCGAGCGGGCGGGCGCTGCGGCGGTGGCGCAGCAGCTCGTACTCCAGGCGCTCCTCGAGCAGGCGGTAGTTGCCGACGCCGGTCAGCGCGTCGCTGCGGGCCTGCGCGCCGAGTGCGGCGGCCGCTGTGAGCAGGCGCTCGCGCAGGAAGACGACGACGGCAGCGGCGACGAGCAGGATCGGCACGGCGATGAGCGTCTCAGCGGTCTCGTTGATGCGGTCGTCCGGAGTGGCGAGGGTGACCGGGTACCAGGCGACGAGCACCGCGAGGACGATGTTCACGCTGATCGCGCGGCGTTCGTCGAGCGCGTAGGCGGTCCAGACGACGACGAAGACGAGGAACCAGACGAAGGCCTCGCTCTGCGTCTCGACGCCCCACATCGTGATGCCGACCTCGATCGACGCGATGGCGGGAATGGCGCGGAAGGGGTACTCGCCGAGGCGGTCCCATGGGATCAGCGCGCAGATCAGGCCGGAGACGATCCCCAGCGCGGTGATCGCGTAGGCG
This sequence comes from uncultured Solirubrobacteraceae bacterium, assembly GCA_902806215.1. GTDB lineage: Bacteria > Actinomycetota > Thermoleophilia > Solirubrobacterales > Solirubrobacteraceae > CADCVT01. The sequence goes on from CADCVT010000202.1 coordinate 6,133, forward strand.
CGGTCGGGCACGCCCGGGTCCCACAGCTGGTGGACGGGGATGGTCGCCAGGGAGCCGACGAGGAAGAGGAGCCCGGCCATCCGCCCGCAGAACAGGCGATGAGCGGCGCGATCGACCGGATCCGGACTCATGCCCGTGCGTTCGGCAGAAAACGCCTCGGACTTGAGTCAATCAGCGCGAGGTGGTGATCTTCTTGCCCCAGAACTCGGCATCTTCGGCGCCGATCGGGGTCGACGGATCCGCGTCGTCGATGTACTCGCGGGCCAGCAGGCCCCAGTCGGCGCCGGCGCGCAGCTCGCCGAGCACGCTGAACAGCAGCCCCTCCATGCGGCGTAGCAGGAGCGCCTGCGGCGGGAGCGTCTGGCGGCGCATCTCGGCGAAGTGCTCCGAGCGCGGCGAGCTCGTCGTCTCGATGTGCACGCGCACGTAGTCGGGATCGAGGCGGCGGAAGCCCGGCACGAAGAACCACTCGCCGGCCTGCGCGATCTGGTCGAGCACCTGCTCGGGAGCGAAGCTCTCCGGGTCCGGGAGGTAGCCCGTGAGCGACAGGATCCGGTGGACCTCGCCGGCGTCCTCCGCGATCACGGCGCGAGCGAGCGCCCGCTCGTGCTCGAGGTACTCGTGCTCCACGTAGCGCATGAGCCCGTAGTCGAGGAAGCACACGCGCCCGTCCGAGCACAGCAGGTAGTTGCCGGGGTGCGGGTCGCCGGCGACGAGCCGCTCGTTGGCGATGAGACCCCAGAAGAAGCGGTAGACGATCTCGCCGAAGCGATCGCGCTCCTCCTCGCTGCGCTGCTTGACCTTGC
>CADCVT010000203.1 GCA_902806215.1 uncultured Solirubrobacteraceae bacterium
CGTCGTGGGTCTTCGGACTGGCCTTGGGGATCACGTGGGCGACGGTGCCGGACTCGTCGATGATGAAGGTGGATCGAGTCACCCCCCAAAATGTCTTGCCGTACATCGACTTCTCGCCCCACACGCCGTACTGCTCGGAGACCGCGTGGTCCTCGTCGGCGAGCAGCGTGAAGTTCAGCGACTGCTTGTCGTGGAACTTCTTGACCGCCTTGACGGGGTCCGGCGAGACGCCGAGGACGGTGGCGCCGGCGGTGGCGTACTCCCCGCCGCGGTCGCGGATCCCGCACGCCTGGGTCGTGCACCCGGGCGTGTCGGCCTTGGGGTAGAAGTAGAGGACGACGCGCTTGCCGCGCAGGCCGGCCAGCGAGACGGGATTGCCGTCCTGGTCGGGGAGCTCGAAGTCAGGGGCGGGCTGTCCGGTCTCGATCATCCCGTCAGCCTCTCACGGCGTGACGAACGCGCGCACCGTCGACAGCGTCTCGAACCCGAGGCGCTGGTAGATCGGGAACCCGGCCGCGCTCGAGTGGAGGATCGCGTGCTCGATCCCTCGCTCGCGTGCGACGGCGAGCGCGCGGACCGTCATCGCGGCGCCGACGCCGCGGCGGCCGCGCTCGGGCGTCACGCCGACGTTGTAGAGCCCGGCGACGCCGGCGTGGACGAGCACGCTCGCGCAGCCGACCGCCGCGTCGCCCTCGTACGCGACCCAGTTCATGAGGTCGGCGTCGGCGCGGGCGAGCGCGGCGATCAGCGGCCGCGCCGTCTGCTGGTCGAACCCGAACGCCGAAGCGAACGGCTCGACGAAGTGCCGCAGGCCGAGCGGGCCGACCTGCTCGACGACCACCCCGTCGGGGAGCGGCGCCGCCGCGTCATCGAGCCGGTCGAGCGCGAGCGCCATGCCAGGCATCTCCTCGCGCTCGATCGCGACCTCCTCGAGCCTGGCCGTCAGCGACGGCGTCGTCGACCGCACCCACCACAGCTGTGCGTGCCCACGCGCCGCCGCGAGCGCGCGGACAGCCGCGACGTCCGTGTCGTCGGGAGCCATGACGACCGAGTTGCACAGCGGGTGCGCGACGTCGCTGACGACCGCCGGACCGTGCCGCTCGGCGCCGGGGAGCTGCTCGAAGACCGGCATCCAGGCAAGCGCGTTGTCCTCGATCGCCGCGATCACTTGAGCAGGCGCGACAGGCGCCGGTCCTTGAGGACCTTCCCGCCCGTCTGGTCCTGCGGGCAGTAGCACATGACGTAGTCCTCGTAGTGGACCGCTTCGATCGTCGTGCCGCAGTCCGGGCACGGCTCGCCCTGATGCCGGTGGACCTTCAGCGGCAGCGGCAGCTTGTCGGGTATCGGGAGCGCCACGACCTCCTCGTAGTGGTCGAGCGCGCCGCCGAGGACGTCGATCATCGCGGTGCGCAGCGCGGCGGCCTGCTCGTCGTCGAGGTCCTTCGCGCGGGCGAACGGCGACAGCCGCGCGGTCCACAGGATCTCGTCGACCCACGTGCGCCCGATCCCGGCGATCACGCGCTGGTCGCGCAGGACGGAGTGCAGCGGCCGGGCGCCGCCGGCGCCGAGCAGCGAGCGCAGGTCCTCTGGCGGGTCGGGCCACGCCTCGGGCCCGAGCGTCGCGATCGCGTCGTCGGCCCGGACCGCCTCCTCCCCGCGCAGCACCTTGACCCATGCCGCCTGCTTGGTCCCGAACTCGCGCAGCCGAAGCTCGCGTCCGTCGGCGAGGCGCAGCAGCAGGCGCGACGTGCGGTCGCGCAGCCCGGCGCGCTTGTCGTAGAGCTGCAGGCGCCCGGCGCTCATCAGGTGCAGCAGGACCTTCAGGTCACCGGCGACGTCGACGGCCAGGTGCTTGCCGATCCGGCGCACGCCCTCGATCGCGTTGCCGTCGAGCGCGTGCAGCGGCGGGTCGAACGTCTTCAGCGCGTTGATCCCCGGCGCCAGCGTCGACTCGATCTCCACGCCCTCGACCGCCGCGCTCAGCCTCCGCGCCGTGATCTCGACCTCGGGGAGTTCCGGCATCCTCAGAAGGGTAGGGTCCGCACCGTTGAGCCGCCTGGCGATCATCGGAGGCGACGCCGCCGGCATGAGCGCGGCATCGCAGGCGCTGCGACGCGATCCGGACCTGGACGTCGTCGCGTTCGAGCGCACGCCCTACACGTCGTACTCGGCGTGCGGCATCCCGTACTGGATCGGCAAGGACCTCTCCCACGAGCGCGGGAGCGCGCCGCTCATCGTGCGCTCGCCCGAGAAGCACCGCGAGCGCGGCATCGACGTCCGCACGCGGACCGAGGTCATCGGCATCGACCTCGACTCGAGACGCCTCACGGTCAAGGATCTCGAGACGCAGACGGAGTCCGAGGAGGGCTTCGACGAGCTCGTCATCGCGACCGGCGCGGTGGCGAAGGCGCCGCCGGTTCCGGGCGCGGACACCGTCGAGCCGTCGCGGACGGTCGACGCGGCCGAGCGCTTCCACGCCGCGCTCGAGCGCGGCGGCGACTCCGCCGTGGTCATCGGCGCCGGCTACATCGGCCTCGAGATGGCCGAGGCGCTCGTCAAGCGCGGACTGACCGTCTCGATGCTCGACATCGCCGACCAGGTGATGAACGTCGCGCTCGACAAGGACATGGCCGAGCACGTGCTCCGCGGCGCGCGCGACGAGGGCATCCACGTCCACCTCTCGACGCCTCTCGAGTCGATCGAGCCCGGGGTCGTGCACGCCGGCGGCCGGGCGTTCCCGGCCGACCACGTCGTCGTCGCGACCGGCGTCCGGCCGGCGGTCGCGATCGCGATCGACGCGGGCCTCGAGGTCGGCGAGCTCGGCGGCCTGCTCGTCGACGACCACCAGCGCTGCCGCGGCGCCGACGGCGTCTACGCGGCGGGCGACTGCGTCGAGTCCTGGCACCGGCTGCTCGAGCGCCCGATCAACGTCCAGCTCGGCACCCACGCGAACAAGCAGGGCCGCATCGCGGGCGTCAACGCGACCGGCGGCGACGCGTCGTTCCCCGGCGTCATCGGGACGGCGGTCTCGCGCATCTGCTCGGTCGAGATCGCGCGCACGGGCCTGACCGAGAAGGAGGTCGCCGAGCTGACCGACTTCGACGTCGTCGCCGTGACCGCCCAGTCCACGACGCGCGCCGGCTACTTCCCCGGCACGGGCCCGATCTGGGTCAAGCTCGTCGCCGAGCGCGGCACCGGCCGCCTGCTCGGCGGGCAGATCGTCGGCGTCGAGGGAGCGGCCAAGCGCGCCGACGTGCTCGCGGTCGCGATCTGGACGGGCATGACCGTCCACGAGCTCGAGATGATGGACCTCGGCTACGCCCCGCCGGTGTCGCCGGTCTACGACCCGCTGCTGGTCGCCGCGTCGGCGGCGGTGCGGGCGCTCGACTCCTGATCGCCGCAGATGCGGTCGATCTCGCGTGGTCGCACGAGCAGGATCAGCTCGCCGCGCGCGCCGTGCTCCAGCCGCACGCCGGCGATGCCGCCCTTCTTGAGGTCGATGCGCGCGCCGGTCAGGTCGTGGACGACCTGCGAGAAGTCCGGCTCGTGGCCAACGACGAGGATCCTGCGGTCCGGGCCGGCCGCGTGCAGCAGCGCCGTCGCGTCGTGGCGGTCGAAGCCCGAGCGCAGCGGCTCGTGGACGATCGGCTCGACGCCGAGGCTCTCGGCGGCGAGGCGCGCGGTGTCGAGCGCGCGGACCTTCGGGCTCGTGAACACGAGCTGGAACGTCAGCTCGAGCGCGACCATCGCCTGGCCCGCGGCGACGGATTGATCGCGCCCGCGCGGGGTGAGCTCGCGCTCCTCGTCGGGACGGGCGTCATGCGGCTCGGCCTCGCCGTGACGGAGCAACCACAGCTGCTGGTGCGACATCGCCCTGCGGACTCTAGTCAAGCCAGGCCGCTGCGGGCGCGCCGGACCTCGTCCTCGAGCCGGTCGAGCTCGCGGCTCGTCGCGGCGTCGATCGCGCGCCCCTCGCGGTAGGGCTGCAGGAGCCTCGCTGCCTCGCGCAGCGCGTCGAGCGCATCGAGCGCGGAGAACCGCGGCTCGGATCCCTCCTCCAGCCGCGCCGCGGCGACGTCGACGCGCTTGATCGCGCGATCGAGCTCACCCAGCGCGGCCTTGCCCGCCGGCGTGACGTCCGCGCCCTCGTCGAGCCAGCGCTCCACCGCCGCCTCGTACGCGACGACGGCGCGATCGAGCAGCCGCAGCGTCGCCTTCGCGGCGTCCGGAGCCTTCACGGGCTCTTTGCCCGGTGAAACAGAAGGGGTCAGACCCCCTGTACGCGTTTGCGCTGCAACCGCGGGCTTTTGCTCCGACAGCTCTTCCCCCGGTGAAACAGAAGGGGTCAGACCCCTCGTGGGGTCGCGACCTCGCGCGATCCAGCCCGCGAGGAACCCGAGGACGGCGACGACGGCGAGGGCGACGAGGGTCTCTGCGGCCATGACGACCGCGCATGCTGTCAGAGGATCAACGCTTGTACGCAGTCACGGGCGCGCTCTGCGCTCCGTTCCACCGCAGCTGGTACTTGCGACCGCGCTTGTAACCCACCCGCACGGTGAAGTAGCCGCGGCTGTTGGTGCGCACCTCGCGCAGCGGCTTGAAGCCCCCGCGGCCGCGGTCGTCGACGAACAGCTCGGCGGTCACGACGCCGGTCGCCGGCCGCACGAGGCCCCACAGCGACACGCCCTTGCCGCGCCGCAGCGCGGCCAGCGGCAGCCGGAACCCCTCGAGCGACGGCTTCGCGCGCCCGGTCGAGAACTTCAGGCCCGACTCGAAGCCGCCGTAGCGCTTGCTCGCCGCGACGCCCTCGATGGGCGAGTCGTCGCGCAGCAGGTACTGCGAGAACGCCTTGACGCGCGGCTGGCTGTAGGCGATCCGCTCGGCGAGCGAGCGGAACTCGACCTGCTTGGTCAGCGACACGCCGGTGAAGCGATCCGGGGTTGACTGGATCCCGAACTCGGTGAGCCAGATCGGCATCTTCGACCGCACGGCACCCGCGCTCGCGGCGCGGTCGAGCGCCTTGACGAGCCGCCCGAGCGACCCGATCGTCACGTCGTCCTTGTTGGGCGAGACGAAGAACGGGCCCTCCTTCACCGTGTACGGGTGATGGGCGTAGCCGTCGGCGTCGAGGCGCCCGCACGAGCCGCGCTTGCGGTACGACGCGTTCAGGCACAGCACGCCGCGCAGGAACGCCAGCGGCGCGACGGAGCGCCCGCGCCGGCCGCGCGGCAGCGTCTCGCCGATCAGCTTCGTGTCGTCGCCGTTGCCGCTACGGTCGAGCGCCGCGGTGGCCGAGCGGTAGAGCGCGCGGTACAGGCGCGGCGACACCGCCTCGCCCTTGCGGTACTGCGGGCGCAGGAAGTCCGGGTGGTTGGGCTCGTTGCCGATCGCCCACGTCTCGACCTGCTCGCCGTAGCGCTTGCCGGCGGCCTCGACGAAGCGCCCGAACTCGGTCGCGTTCGGATACGTCAGGAAGTCCTGCCGGTCGCGCATCGCCCACCGCGGCCCGGGCATCGTGAGGGTGAGCAGCACCGTCATCCCGCGCTCGCGCGCCGCGTTCATCAGCCCGTCGTACTGGCCCCAGTCGTAGGACGCCGGATCGGACAGGTCGAGCCCGCGCGGCTTGGCGCGCGCCTCGGGCTTCGGGGCGACCTGCTTCCAGTACAGGAGCACGCGCAGCGACTTGACGCCGAGCGACTGGAGCTCGTCGAGCGCGGCCGGGCGCGCGTCCTCGGCCAGGAGGTCGCGCGGCGCGTCGAAGACGAGCTGCTGCGTGGTGGAGGCCTGCGCTCCGGTGGCGCTGAGCAGCGCGCCGAGGACGACGCAGGCAGAGACGATGATGCGTCGCACGATGAAGCCAACAAGCTAGCGAGCGGAAGGTTGCGCGCTGCCAGGTGGAAGACTCCCGCAGCGTGAGCACAGGCACAGAGCTTCAGACCGGCACGATCGACTTCACCATCCCGCCCGACCTGCGCGACCTGCTCGACCGGGTCCGCGCGTTCATCGACGAGGACGTCCTCCCCGCCGAGGCTGAGATCGAGGACCCGCACGACGTGCTGAAGAGCTGGCACGTCGTCGACCGGCTGCGCGACCGCGCGCGCGAGCGGGGCATCTACACCCCGCACCTGCCCGAGGAGTGGGGAGGCCTTGGGATCGGCGTGCTCGGCATGTCGCTCATCTCGCAGGAGTGCGGGCGCAGCGGCCTGGCGCCGCTCGGCCTCAACGCGATGGCGCCCGACGAGGGCAACATGCACACGCTGCTCATCGCCGGCAACGACGAGCAGCTCGAGACCTACCTGCGCCCGCTCGCCGAGGGACGCACGCGCTCGTGCTTCGCGATGACCGAGCCCGACGTCGCGAGCTCGGACCCGACGAACCTGCAGACGACGGCCGTCCGCGACGGCGACGAGTGGGTGTTGAACGGGACGAAGTGGTGCATCACCGGCGCGGAGGGCGCCGCGTTCGCGATCGTCGTCGCGAAGACCGGCACCGACGAGGCGGCCGGCCACCGCAACTACTCGCTCATCCTCGTGCCCACCGACACGCCGGGCTGGCGGATCTCGCGCCACCCGGAGTGGATGGGCTCGCACTCCCCGGGCGGCCACCCGGAGATCGCGCTCGAGGACGTGCGCGTGCCGGAGGAGAACCTCCTCGGCGAGGAGGGCGCGGGCTTCAAGATCGCCCAGCAGCGGCTGGCCGGCGGGCGCCTCGCCCACGCGATGCGCTGGATCGGCGTGGCGCAGCGCGCGCTCGACCTCTCCGCCCAGCGGCTGCTCACCCGCAAGGCGTTCGGCAAGGAGCTCGCCCGCCACCAGGGGCTGCAGTTCATGATCGCCGACTCGGCGATGGACCTCTACGCCTCCCGGCTGATGGTCCTCAACACCGCCTGGAAGGTCGAGCACGGCCTGCCGCACCGCCAGGAGGTCGCGATGACCAAGACGTTCGTCTCCGAGGCGTTCGGCCGCGTCGTCGACCGCGCCGTGCAGATCTTCGGCGCGGCGGGCATCGCCATGGACCTGCCGATCTCGCAGTGGTACGCCGACGCGCGCGCCGCGCGCATCTACGACGGGGCCTCGGAGGTCCACCGCATGACGATCGCGCGAGAGCTGCTCAAGCTCGCCATGCAGGGCGAGTCCACGAAGCC
>CADCVT010000204.1 GCA_902806215.1 uncultured Solirubrobacteraceae bacterium
CGCCCGCTCGACGCCGGCGACCGCGAGCTCATCGGCAGCTTCCGGCTCACGCCACCGGTGCTGCGCGCTTGGGAGCGGACGCTCGAGTGCACGCGCCTGCTGCACGCCACGGCGATCCTGCTCCAGTGCCCGCGCAGCTTCCGCCCGACCGACGAGAACGTCGCGCGGCTGACCGCGTTCTGCCGCGAGGTCGAGCGGCCCGAGGGCGTCCGCCTGCTGTGGGAGCCGCGCGGACCGTGGCCGGCCGACGTCGTCGGCGAGCTCTGCCGCGAGCTCGGCCTCGTCCACGTCGTGGACCCGTTCGTCACCGAGACCGTGACGCCCGAGCAGACGTACTTCCGGCTCCACGGCGTCACCGGCGCGCGGCACGTCTACACCGACGACGAGCTGCGGCGCCTTCGGGAGATGCTCCCGTCGCGGGACGAGAGCCCCTACGTCCTCTTCAACAACATCCCCCGCGTGATCGACGCCGAGCGCTTCCGGGCGCTGCTCTAGCCCGGCGAACGCGCCGGGTCGGGCGATGGGTGCCGCCGAGCGGGGTATCGCTGCTTTCTGGAGCGATGGGAGCCGTCCGCCGAACACCGATCGTCGTCATCGTCGCCACCCTCGGGCTGGTCGGCCCCGCGACCGCGCACGCGGAGTGCCCCGGCGCGGACGTCCCGTCGCCGGAGCAGAGCGAGCGGTCGGCGAAGATCGCGGTGCGGTGCCTCGTCAACGAGGCCCGGCAGGCGCACGGGCTGCAGCGCGTGCGTCCCCATGCCGTCCTCGCCGGCGTCGGCCGCCGCCACGCGCATGACATGGTCGACCGCGGGTACTTCTCGCATCGCTCGCTCGACGGGCGCTCGCCGATCCAGCGGATCACCGGCGGCGGCTACCGGCGCGACCGGCAGGGACGGCTGACGACCGGCGAGGTCCTCGCCTGGGCGCGCGACGAGGCGGACACGCCGGCGACGATCGTCGACGCGTGGCTGGACAGCCCCTCACATCGCCGGGTCCTGCTCTACGGGCGCTTCCGCTTCGCGGGCGCCGCCGTCACCATCGGCCTCCCCCGGGACGGCATCACCGACGGCACGACCTACGCGATGGAGTTCGGGACCTGAACCGTGAAGGGGCTCTGCTGCCTCCGGGCTGAGGTCGCGCGCTGACCGTCAGCGCAGGATGTCGCGGTTGCGCCCCGTCGGGGTCCCGGCGCATCGCGCGACGCGTCGGCGGGCAGCACTGAGAGCCTTGCCACGGACACGCACCCTCGCCCTCATCCTCGCCGGCGGCGCCGGCGGACGGCTCGAGCTCCTCACCCGCCATCGCGCGAAGCCCGCCGTCCCGTACGCCGGGACGCACAAGCTCATCGACTTCCCGCTGAGCAACTGCCACAACGCCGCCATCGAGGACGTCTGGGTCGCGCAGCAGTACAACCCGATCTCGCTGAGCGACCACATGGCCAACGGCCGGCCCTGGGACCTCGACCGCACGAGCGGCGGGCTGCTGCTCCTCCAGCCGCGCCTCGGCCACGACGAGCGAGAGGGCTTCCAGCAGGGCACCGCCGACAGCCTCTGGCGCAACGGTCCGCTGATCCGCGAGTTCGCCCCCGAGGCGCTCGTGGTCGTGAGCGCCGACGCGATCTACGCGCTCGACTACGGCAAGGTCGTCGACGACCACTGCGCCTCCGGCGCGACGGTGACGATGGTCACCTACGAGGTCGATCCCGAGGACGCCGACCGCTACGGCGTCGTGCAGACCGACGGCGACCGCATCACCGACTACGCCTACAAGCCCGACGAGCCGAAGGGCAACGTGATCGCCAACGAGGTCTTCGTGTTCGACCCCGAGCCGGTGCTCGACCTGCTCGACGAGCTCGCCGAGCAGGCCGGCGACGACGCGCTCGAGGACCTCGGCGACGAGCTGCTCCCGCGGCTCGTCGACGACGGCGGCGCGCGCGCGTGGCACTTCGACGGCTACTGGCGCGACGTCGGGACGGTCGAGGCCTACTGGTCCTCGCACATGGAGCTGCTCGACGATTCCCAGCCGATCGCCCTCGACGACCCGGACTGGCCGATCCTCACGAAGGCTCCGGTCAAGCGCAGCTCGGCCCGCATCGACGCGGGAGCGAGCATCGCCGACTCGCTCGTCGCCCCGACCTCCCGCGTCGCCGGCACGGTCGAGCGGTCGGTCCTCGGCCGCGGCGCGATCGTCGAGGCGGGAGCGACCGTCCGCGAGTCGGTGCTGCTCGAGGGCGTGACCGTCCGCGCGGGCGCGACGGTCACCCGAGCGGTGATCGACGAGGACGTCGAGATCGGCGCCGACGCCACGGTCGGCGAGGCCTCGGCCGACGTCGCCCTCATCGGCGAGGACCTCGAGAGCGGAGGGACCGTTCCCGGCGGAGGCCGCCACCCGCAGGACGAAGATGACGATTGACGCCACCGCTGTTCAGCCGCGGAGGATCTTCTCCATCGCCTTGCCCTTGGCGAGCTCGTCGACGAGCTTGTCGAGGTAGCGGATCTCCTGCATGAGCGGGTCCTCGATGTCAGTCCCGGAGCTTCTGGACGCGACATGGCGCGCCGTCCCCGAGAACGTCTCGGTCGCACGGCGCGCCGTCGTCGTTCACCTCAACGAGGCGGACACCCCCGACCCGCCGCTGAACGACATCGCGCTCGCGGGGTCCGAGGCAGCGAGCAACGTGGTGACCCACGCCTACCGTGACCGTGAGCCCGGGTCTCTCCGAGTCGTCGTCGATCTCGAGCCCGAGGAGATCGAAGTCGTCGTCGAGGACAAGGGCTCCGGGATGGTGCCGCGCGGCGACTCACCCGGCCTAGGACTCGGGATGCCGTCGATCGCCCGGCTGACCGATCGGTTCGACGTCCGCTCGCCGGCCGAAGGCGGCCCCCGGCTGTGCATGTGGTTCAAGAAGAACCCGTCCGCGGCCACGCTTCCCGGCTGAGGCCGCTCATACTGCCTGCGTGGCTGATCGGCATGGTCCCGCCGTGACTCGCCGCTTCGGCGAGAGCCTCCTGCGCGCGCTCGCCGGAGCGCGCACCGGCGAGTCGGCGACCGGCGCCGTCCTCGGAGAGCTCGTCAAAGCCCTCGGCGGACGCCTCGCCGTGCTGTGGCTCCTGGACCCGCGGACCGGTCTGCTGGGCTGGCAGGCCGACCACTCGGTCGCCGACGAGCCCAGCGAGCTACGCGACATGAACCGCAGGCTGACGTTCGCACCGGGCGTGGGCCTCCCTGGCCGGATCCTGTCGACGCTGCAGCCGACATGGGTCGAGGATGTCGCCGCCGACCCGGACTTCCCGCGCGCCGACGTGGCGTTGCAGGCCGGGATGCGCTCGGTCGTCGGCGGCCCGCTTCTCGCGCAGGACGGGTTGATGGGCGTCGTCGAGGTGTTCTCGACCACAGCTCGTCAGCCTGACGAGCAGCAGGTGTCCGACGTGGTCCTGGTCGGCCAGCAGCTTGGGTTCTACCTCGGCCGCCGGCGGGTCGAAGATCGCCTGCGTGCGACCGAGGAGTCCAGCGCGTCCATCGTGCACGCCGCGCTCGACTGCATCATCACCATGGACCACCGAGGCCGGGTGGTCGACTTCAACCCGGCCGCCGAGACGACGTTCGGCTACGACCGCGACGAGACCATCGGCGAGCTGCTCGCCGAGCTGATCATCCCGCCCGAGTTCCGCGACGCTCACCACGAAGCACTCGCCTCGTACATCAAGAGCCGCGACGCGAGGATCCTCGGGCAGCGGCTGGAGCTGACGGGCATGCGCGCCGACGGCTCGCAGTTCCCGGTTGAGCTGACCGTCACGCGCCTGGGCACGTACGAGCCGCCCGTGTTCGCCGGCTTCATCCGGGACATCAGCGAACGGCGCGCCGCGGAGGAGCAACTCGGGGAGCTCCTCGAGCGCGAGCAGGTCGAGCGGGCTCGTGCGGAGCGCGCCGAGCGCGCGACCAGGGACGTCGCCGAGGTGCTTCAGCGTTCGCTCCTGCCGCCGCGACTGCCGACCATCCCCGGCCTGGAGCTCGGCGCGGCCTACCGAGCCGGCACCGCCGGATGGCAGGTCGGCGGCGACTTCTACGACGTGTTCAAGCTCGGCAAGGGTCGCTGGGCGATCGCGATCGGGGACGTCTGCGGCAAGGGTCCCCGCGCCGCGGCCCTCACCGCGATGGTGCGCTACGCGATCCGCAACGCAGCCGTCCGCGAAGCGCGCCCGAGCGACGTCCTCGCCGCGCTGAACGCCGAGCTTCTCGCCGACGAGCAGGGTGAGCTCGTCACGGCGATCTACGCCACCATGGACATCGGCGACGACGAGACCTGCGTCCGCATGGCGGTCGGCGGCCATCCCCTGCCGCTCCTCGCCCGCGCCGACGGACCAGTCACCGCCGTCGGCCGCTCGGGCGCGCTGCTCGGCGCCGTCGAGTCGGCGCAGAGCTACGACGTCGAGTTCCGCCTCTCCCCACGCGACATGCTCCTGCTCTACACCGACGGGGTCACCGAGGCCCCGGTCACCGGCGGGCGCTTCGGGGAGTCGAGGCTGTCCGAGCTCGTCGCGAGCGTCGCGGGCGTCGCGAAGCGGCATCCCCAGCACGTCGTCGACCACATCGACGAGGCAGTCGGGAGCGCACGGTTGGAGGCCGGTGACGACGTCGCCCTGCTTGCCGTCCGACTCGTCGAGACGGACGGGGCTTCGAGGACCTAGGAGGGTAGAGCGAGCCGGCGCACGTTCCCCAACGCGTCTTCGAGCTCGTCGCCCTTCAGGTAGACGGACAGACCACGCTCGAGCGCGGGCAGCGCGCGGCGCAGATCGTCGCGGGTCATGTCCTGCGGTGAGACGTCGGCGGCGACGAGCAGGCGGCTGACGGTGAACGGAGCAATGAGCGATACGAGGCCGCTGGCCTCGACCAGCTCGTCGAAGAGTCCCGTCGACGCGTTCACCCTCGCTCGGCCTCCAAGGCCTGCACGCGCTCCGTCAGCTCGTACGCGTAGTTGCCGTAGAACCCCGCGAGCCACCGAGCCGCCTCGTCACGGTTCTCCGGCGAGATGAGCGGCAGCAGCCGATGCGTCAGCATGACCGCCGAGATCGTGTTGCCCCGGATCATGTCCAGCGAGGTCTGCCCGAGTTCGAGGATCGGTGGCAGCGCCGTCTCGAAGATGAGCTCGCGCGTCGCCCGATCCTCTCCGGCGAGTGCCTCGTGGAACAGCGCCTCGTACGCGTTGAGGAACTGCTCGATCTCGGCGTCGCTGAAGTCCGCGATGCGGCTGACCGGATCGAGGTCCGCGTCCTTCCGCGCGTTCGAGACCATCTCCGGGCGCAGCTCCCGAAAGGCGCGCTCGATCTCGACGCGGACGTGCTCGGCTGGCGCGGAGCCCGCTGACATGGGCCCACCCTACATGCACGGTCCGCCGCTTCGACGAAGCCGCTCAGACGGCCGCCAGGCGACCCTGCTCCTCGTGCGCGCCGAACGCGGTGCGGAGGAACGGCTCGACCGCGCGCCCGACCGCGTCCGGGGTCGTCGATGAACGGCCAGTGACCGCTGTCGGGCAGGATCTCGATCTCCGCGCGCGGGAACGCGTCGCGCTGACGCTCGGCGAGCCCGCGTAGCGGGCGTACGCATCGGCAAAGCCGCTCGCGGCGAGGGCGAGGGCGGTGGCGAGCATGAGCCAACCGATGACCGGGGCCGGCCGGCTCCGGGCGACCACGACGCCCATGCCGGCGGCCGTCAGGCACGCCACGCTGCCGAGCGCCTGCTCGGCCCAGGGCGCGCCGGCGTCGTGGGCGAGCGCGGTCAGGCCCAACAGCGCCGCGCCGAGCACGGCGACGAGCGCCGCAGAGGCCCAGGCGAGGACGGCCGAGATCGTCATGGCCGGGCGATCATCTCAGCGCGGCAAGGCGCCAGGCAACCGTGGTGGCACTGATCTCGGGTGCGGGCGCTACCGAGCCAGCGGAGAGAGAGGGATTCGAACCCTCGAACGAGTTTCCCCGTTACACGATTTCCAGTCGTGCCCGTTCAGCCGCTCCGGCACCTCTCCTGGTCCAACGGACGGCGGAAACTCTAGCGTCAGACTTGCCAGGTGCCGCCGCGCAGGACGGGGACCTCGTCGCCGTCGGTGGTGATGCCGGTGACGTCGACGTGGTTGCCGCCGATCATGAAGTCGACGTGGATCTGGCTCTCGTTCGCGCGTGGGTGCTCGGACTCGTCGTCGACGGTGAACAGGTAGGCGGAGCCCAGCGCGATGTGCGACGCGGCGTTCTCGTCGAGCAGCGTGTCGAAGAAGACCGTCTCGAGCGGGCCGATCCGGCCCTCGCGGTCGACGAGCGCGACCTCTCCGAGGCGCGCCGCACCGGGATCGCGCTCGGTGTACGCGCGCAGCAGCTCGGCGTTCTCCTCGGCGTCGATCTGGACGGCGCGGCCGCCCTCGAAGCGCACCTCGAGACCCCGGATGATCTTGCCGGCGAGGTAGAGCGGCTTCGTCGAGCGCACGGTGCCGTCCACGCGCTCGGGGTCGGGCGTCGTGAACACCTCCTCGGTCGGGAGGTTCGGCATGTGCTCGATCCCGTCGATCGTCTCGAAACGCGCGGCCTGCCACGACGAGCTCGGCAGGAGCCCGACGACGAGATCCGTCCCGGGACCGGTGAAACGCAGCGCGTCGAAGCGCCGCTCGGTCATCCGCCCGGCGGCGGCGACGAGCGTGTCGGCCCGCTCGCGCCACGCGGCGACCGGATCCGGCGTGTCGAGCCGCAGGACGTGGAGGATCTGCTCCCACAGCTTGTCGTACGCCTCGTCGGGCGAGAGATCAGGGAAGACGAGCTGCGCCCACCCGCGGGTCGGCGCCGGAGCGGCGCTCCAGTTCGTCGTGCGGTCGTTGACGACCTTCGCCGACTCCTTGAGGAACGGCAGCTGGTCGCGCCCGGCCCGCGCCGGGTCGATGCCGTCCAGCACGCCGGGGTCGCCCGGCCCGCTGAGCCCGACGCGCGCGCAGCGCAGGTCGCCGAGGGCCAGCAGCCGCTCGCCGAGCCACGGCGGGACGTACCCGAGCGTGTCGTCGGCAGCGTGCAGCAACCGCGCGCGCTTGACGTGCAGGTCGTGGTAGACCGCGTCGACGTACCTCGCGCCGGACTTGTAGCCGGCGGTCGCGAGCGCGCGGACGTACTCCTCCTTGCCGATCTCCGCGCCGACGGCGAGGATCTGCCCCGGCTGGAGGTTCGCGCCGAAGTTGACGACGAGGTCGGCCCACCGATCGAGTGCGTCCGTGGGAGGCGTCATTCGCCGAGGGTCTTCTCCTGCTCGGTGAGCTTCTCGCGCAGGTAGGCGGCCTTGTCGGCGCGGCGCTCGGCGGCGTGCGCCTCGTCGGGTTGGTCGGCCGAGGCGGCGCGTTCGCGCTCGGTCTCCTCGCGGTCGCTCTGCAGCGCGCGCAGCTCGCCCGTGGTGGGATCGTCGCCGGGGGTCACACCGGCGCCGGCTGATCCGGGTCGTCGACCATCTCGATGACGCCGTCGATCCCGGCGATCTCGACGATGCGGTGCACGGTCGAGCCCGGGGCGCCGCGCACGCACGTGAAGCGGCCGTCGTTCTCCTCGGCCAGGCGGTGCGCGCCCACGACGACCCGCAGACCGCTCGAGTCGATGAAGTCCAGTGCCCGCAGGTCGAGCACGATCCAGCTTCCCTGCTGGAGGCGCGGCATGATCGACTGCTCGAGCTCCGGCGCGCTCGCCATGTCGAGCTCGCCGTGCGGCGTGAGGACGACGCGGTCGGCCCGCTCGTCCGTTTCGATGGTGAAGGGTTCGACGGCGTCCATGACGTCCGCGGAGGATACGGCTACCGCTGGCGGAGGCGCGTCAGGCCGCCAGGCGCATGCGGTCGATCGACCGCCGGATGATGCGCGAGACCGCCATCTGCGACACGCCGATGCGCGTCGCGATCTCGGTCTGGGTGAGGTCGTCCTCGAAGCGCAACCGCAGGACCTCGCGGTCACGCTCGGGGATCGAGACGAGCAGCGAGGTCAGCGTGGCCCGGTCCTCGGCGGCGTGGAAGCCGCCGTCGACGGCGCCGAGCGTGTCGCCCAGCGTCGGAGCGTCGGGGTCCTCGCCGCGCTGGGACTCGAGCGACGTCGCCGAGTACGCGTCGCCGGCCTGCTTGGCCTCGAGGACCGCCTCCGGCGTCCGGCCCAGGGCGTCGGCGACCTCGGGGATCGTCGGCGAGCGCCCGAGCTCGGTCGTCATCCGCACCGTCGCCTTCTCGACGTCGAGCGCCAGCTCCTGCAGCGCGCGCGGGACGCGGACCGACCACGCGCGGTCGCGGAAGTGCCTCCGGACCTCGCCGAGGATCGTCGGCACCGCGTACGACGTGAACGCGATCCCGCGGTCGGGGTCGTAGCCGTTGATCGACTTGAGCAGTCCGAGCGAGGCGACCTGGAGCAGGTCCTCGTAGGACTCGTCGCGGACGCGGTAGTGCGCGGCGAGCTGGCGCGCAAGCGGCATCCACCGTTCCACGAGCTCGCGCCGCAACGCGGGGCTGCGCTCCTCGCGGTAGCGACGGAACAGCGTCTCGTCCTTGGTCTGTGCGATCGCGGCCACGCTTCTCCCCAGTCGAGGAAAGCGCGACTCGACCATCCGCGCCGCAAACCACGTTGGGCGCCAACGTGTGTTGCTCAGCCGCCGTCGGGCGCGCCGAGGCGCTCGGTGACGACGATCGCGCCGGTCACGCCGTCGCTCGGCAGCACGAGCGGAAGCACCGTGACCTTGGCGGTCAGCGGGCGCCCGCGGCGGTCGGTCGCGGGGACCTCGAGCTCGGCGCGCTCGCTCAGGCCGGACAGCACGTCGCGCACCGGCTGGCGCAGCTGCTCGAGCGGCAGGCCGATGTCGAGGTTGAGGATGTGCTCGCCCTCGGCCTCCTCCGGCCGCAGCCCCCACATCTCCTGCGAGTGCTGGTTGTAGACGCGGACGGTCTGGTCGGGGTCGACGACGATCACGCCTGTGCCCATGCTCCCGAGGATCGTCTCCATGAACGCGTTGACCTGGTTGAGCTCGAGCGAGCGCTGGCGCAGCTCCTCGTTCATGGTCTCCAGCTCCTCGTTGGTGGACTGGAGCTCCTCGTTCATCGTCTCGAGCTCCTCGTTGGTCGACTGGAGCTCCTCGTTCGTCGTCTCGAGCTCCTCGTTGGTCGACTGGAGCTCCTCGTTCGTCGTCTCGAGCTCCTCGACCGCCGATTGCAGCTCCTCGTACGCCGCGCTGAGCTCCTCACGCTTGCGGTCGAGCTCCTGCTCGGTGCGCCGCTGCGCGGTGAGGTCGACGTAGGCGAGGCTCGCACCGACCGGCTCGCCGTCGAGCAGCAGCGGCGTGATGACGACCTCGATGGACCGGGTCTCGCCGCCCGCGCCGAGGTCGAACGGCGGGAGCGTCGCGCTGTGACGGTTGGCGATGACCTCGTCGATGTGCCCGCGCAGCTCGGCCGAGCGCATGGACACGTCGAAGTCGCGCAGCGGCTTGCCGAGGTCGTCGGTGCCGACCTGCAGGAGCCGGCGCGCCGCGGCGTTCGCCTCCACGAGCCGCGCGTCGCGGTCGACGACGACCTGCGGGACGGGCGCGGCGTCGAACGCGCTGCCGCGCACGGTGTCGCCGGCCATCCCGTCCGCCGGCCCGCTCGTCGCGAACACGAGCCGGTCGCGCAGCGTCGGCGCGACGACCTTCGTGAACAGCCGGCGCTTGCGGTCGAGCGGCTCGAACAGGTTGCCGTTGGAGACGAGCATCTCCGACTTGCCGAGGAAGAGGTAGCCGCCCGGGTTCAGCGCGAAGTGGAAGCGGCGCAGGATCTGCGCCTGCGTCTCCGCGTTGAAGTACATGAGCGTGTTGCGGCACAGCAGCAGGTCCACGCGCGAGATCGGCGCGTCCTGCACGAGGTCGTTGCGACCGAAGATCACCGCGCGGCGCAGGTCCTTGCGGAACGTGTAGCCGCGCTCGTCGAGCGTGAAGTACCGCTCGCGCATCTCCGGCGGGATCGCCTCCATGCGCTTGGGCTCGAAAAGGCCGGCGCGCGCCTGGTCGAGTGCCTCGGCGTCGACGTCGGTCGCGTAGATCTTCACGCGCCGCAGGAACGCCTCGTCGCCCAGCGCCTCGGCGAGCAGGATCGCGACCGTGTACGGCTCCTCGCCCGACGCGCAGCCCGCCGACCAGACCCGGATCGGCGCGTCGTCGTCCTTGGACGCGAGCAGCCGCGGCACGATCTCCTCGGTGACCGTGTCCCACGCCTCGGGGTCGCGGAAGAACCCCGTGACGTTGATGAGGATCGTGTTGAAGAGCTGCGGGAACTCGTCGGGGTGCACCTCGAGGAAGTCGAGGTAGTCGAGGTAGGACTCGATGCCGAGCATCTCCATCCGGCGCAGGATCCGGCGCTGGAGGCTCGCGCGCTTGTACCCGGTGAAGTCGAACCCGCGGTGCTCCTTGAGGTAGTCGAGGAGCAGGTCGAACGACGAGTCGGTCTCGGTCGCCGCCTCCATCTAGAGCTCTCGCCTCGTCGCCTGCTCGACGAGCTCGATGAGCACCTCGCTGCTCGTCTTCGCCTCCTCGGCCTTGACACCGAAGCTCTCGGCCGTACGGTCGTGACTCATCGCCGCGGCGCGCTGCGCCATGCCGCGCAGGAACTCCGCGCGATCTTCGAGCAGCCGGGCCGCCGCCCACAGCGCGCTCTCGACCTGGCGTTGCTGCTCGGCGTCGAGGCTGTCGGGGGAGTACGCGTGACCGACCGAGCAGCGGTAGGCCTTGCGATCGCCGTCGACGTGAGCGTGAAGGACGCCCCCGCAGTCCGGGCACGTCAGGCGTGTCGGCTCGTCCTGGGGGTCGGGCTTCGCCGCGGGTTCGTCGATCATCGTGGGGTCCACCTTCGTCGTGGCGAGGTCGACCAGACGGTGGGCGAGGTCCTCCACGGGGAGGACCTCGTCGACGTCGACGTGAGCGATCGCGCTTGAGGGCATGCCGTCGTACTGCGCTTGGCCTGGGTCCTGCACGAGCGCGCGGCCACCGCGCCGCTTGATGTGGGCGAGGCCGGCCGTCCCGTCGTCGCGGGTGCCGGAGAGCACCACGCCGATCCCGGCCGGGCCGTAGGACGCGGCGACCGTCCTGAAGAGCGGATCGACCGCGGGCCGGTGACCGTTCTCGCGCGGTCCCGACCACAGGCGCACCCGATCGGTCTCGACGAGGACGTGGCAGTCCGAGGGGGCGACGTAGACGCGCCCGGGCCGGAGCGTCTCCCCGTCCTCGGCGGCCGCCGCCGGCAGCGGTCCGGCCCGGTCGAGGATCCGCGGCAGCACGCTCGTGCCGCCGGCCGAGATGTGGAGGACGACGATGACCGCCGCCGGGAAGTCCGCGGGGAGCCCTCCGACCAGCCCGCGCAGCGCCTCGACGCCACCGGCGGACGCGCCGACCGCCACCACCGCGCGGGCGGGATCGCCTCCGTTGCTCGACGTCTCGCTCATCTCCCGCGGGATCAGCCCTGCTCCTCGCGCGCGGCGCGCTCGTGCATCTCCACCGCGTGCTCGTGCTGGAGCTTCGCGGCCTCGTCGTGACGCTCGGCCGCCTGGTCGTGCACCGCGGCCTCGTCCTCGTGCGCCTGGCGCGCCTGCTCGGTGGGAGCGTCGTCGGCCTCCTGCCGCGCCTGCGCCGCGCGCTCGCGCGCCTTCTCCGCCCGGTCGGTGGCCGCGCGCTCGCGCTCCTCGCCGTGGACGGCGTACTGCTCGGCGCGTTCGGCGTCGTCGGTCACGGGGTGATCATCCCCGTTTCTCGGCGCGATGCGTCAACGCGTTGCGACGCAACAGGGGGACGTCCGTCCAGGGCACCGTTCAAGCACCCCCGCGGGGCGCCGACTGCCGGAGGGAACACGAACACCGCGCATCCCCCGAAAGGGCACCCCCGCCGTGAGGCGGGTCCGCAAAGCCACGGGACTCCATGAGTCGGCCGGGCTACCGAAGGTCTGCATAGGGGCGGCTGCGCTCGACCACACGAGAGGTTCCCCATGCGCATGCCCCGCGCCCATCGATACGTCCTCGCCGCCGTCACCAGCGCCGTCTGCCTGGTGTCCGCCGCTCCCGCGTCCGCCGCCGGCGCGTCGTGCCCCAAGGCCGACGAGCTCCCCGGCCGCATGACGGTCTCCGAGGTCAAGCTCGCCACGCTGTGCCTGATCAACGCTGAGCGCCGCGCGCACGGCCTGGCCGCGCTGCGCCAGAACCGCCGCCTGACGCTCGCCGGCAGGCGACACGCCCGCGACATGGTCCGCACCCGCTACTTCGCGCACGACTCGCGCTCCGGCCGCGAGTTCGACGACCGGATCCTGCGCACCGGCTACGCCCGCGGCGGCCGCGCGCTGCTCGGCGAGAACCTCGCCTACGGCACCGGCCGCTACTCGACGCCGCGCCGCATCATGCGCGGCTGGATGGAGAGCCCCGGCCACCGCGCCAACATCCTGCGCCGCGAGTTCCGCGAGATCGGCATCGCCGTCGTCCGCGGCACGCCGCAGACCGGCCCGAACGGCGCGACCTACGCGACGGAGTTCGGCCGCCGCTGGTAGTCCGGTGCTTGCGGGCCGGCGTACCCTTGAGGTATGCCGCCCGTCTCCGCACCGCGCCTGACGCCGGAGCTCAAGCCGCGCTTCCGGGGTCGCTCGCACGAGTGGGCGTTCTTCGCGTCGCTCGGCCTGATCCCGGCGCTGCTGACCGCGGCGC
>CADCVT010000205.1 GCA_902806215.1 uncultured Solirubrobacteraceae bacterium
CGCCACCGCAAGTGCGCGACCGGCTCGCGGTTCCGCTTGCCGCAGGCTCGCTGCCGCTGGCGAGCTGGGTCGCCGAGCCGCGACTGCCGGGCTCTCCGCTCCCTCTCCCGATCGCGCCGGCGCTCCTCGCCGACACCGTCAACTTCCTCGCCGAGCTGTTCACCGCGGTCTCGCACGACGCGCCCCGTTCCTCGTTGGCCGACGCCGCCGACGTCGTCGCCGCGGCCGTGCCGGCGCCTCAAGCGGCTGCGGTGGGGGCTCTGGCCGATCGGCTCGAGGAGCGCTTGTCCGGTCTCCCTCGCGGGTTCGCGCACGGCGACTTCTGGGCGACGAACCTGCTCGTCGACAGCGGTCGCCTCACGGGCGTCGTCGACTGGAGCGGCGCCGGGGGCGGCCGGTTGCCGCTCGCCGACCTCCTGCACCTCGTGACGTCCGAACAGGTCTCGCGCACGGAACGGCCGCTGGGCGAGGTCGTGACGGGGTGGCTCCTGCCGGCGGCGCAGCGTGGTGCCCTACCCGGCGTCTCCGCTCTGTGCGGATCGCTCGGCCTTGCTCTCGAGGGCGCCGTGGTCCGTGATCTCGCGATCGCCTACTGGCTGGAGCACGTCGCGTTCCACCTCTCCTCGTACGCCGACCGCGCCATGCGGCCGGGGTGGCTCGGGCCGAACGTCGTTGAGGTCATCAGTTCGATCGTCGACACTGGTTTGTGAAACATTCGTCAGCCTTCAAGTCGCACTCAGCAGCGAGTACCCGGCCGCCGGCGATTCGTTCGACATCGACGACATCCAGCTCACCCGGCCCTCACCAGGCGCCGTAGGGGGCCGCGCAGGCGCGTCCAGAGCGGCGCGAGTTCGTTGCCGCGGGGAATGAGATCGGTCCATCTGCCGCCGAGCGTCCGGATGAACAGCACCGCGACCGCAAGGCCCCCGGCCGTGTAGCCGGCGGCCGAGGCGATGGCGGCGCCCATTCCTCCGTGCTCGGGGATGAGCAGGACGTCGAGCACGATGATCACGACGAAGGCGACGGCGACGGCGGAGGTCTCGCGCAGGGGCCTGCCCTGCGCGGTCAGCACCGAGCCGAGCAGCTTGAGCGCCGCGATCCCAAAGCTCCCGAGCAGGAGCACCCGTATCTGGCCCGTCGCGTCGGAGAACTCGGGCCCGAAGACCGTCTCGGCCAGGAACGGAGCGAACGCGGCCATGACCGCCCCGGCGAGGACGGTCAGAAGGACGGTCGCGCGGAAGACCATCGAGGAATGTCGCGAGGCCGCCTCGCGGTCGGCCCGGGTGACGTCGCCCCGCTGCGCGGCCGACAGGGCGCTCGGCAGGAAGAAGAGCGCTTCGGTCCACGCGACCGCGACGCTGTAGACGCCGAGCTGCGCGTTGCTGCCGAGCGAACCCACGATCCACTGATCGACGCGGTAGTTGCTCGCGTAGAGCACGCGGCCCGCGTGCGCCTGCGCGCCGAAGCGGGCCGCGTCGCGGGCGAGCCGGGCGTCCGGGCGTCCGAAGCCGCCGAGCCGCCGCAGTACGTAGACGCCGAGGACCAGCGTCGCGATGATCTGGCCGCCGATCCACGAGGCGAGGGCAAGGCCGACGGTGAGCTGCCCGGTCAGGGCGAGGATGCCGTTGGCGGCGACGTTGAGGATGGGCGTGACGAGCCACGCGCCGTTGTACGCGGCAAAGCCGTAGTGGACGAGCACCACGGCCTGCAGGCACGCCTGGAGGATCAGCATCGGCACGGCCGCCAGCGCGACCCACCGCAGCGTCGCGGAGACGTCGCCGCCTGCGTCCGGGACGAGCGCGACGAGAGCGGCGACCACACCGATCGCGCCGAGCCCTGCCAGCAGCGACACGACGACCGCGTTCGTGACCAGCCGCGGTGTCAGCTCGGGCTTGCGGCCCGCGAAGTTGGAGCTCGCCTGTGGGATCCCGAACGCCGCCATCTGCGACGTCAGGGCGGCGACCGTGGTCAGGAACGCGATCTCACCGCGGCCGTCGGCGTCGAGCGCGCGCGCGACGATGAGGACGTTGACCAGCGAGAGCGCGGCGACCGTCAGGTTCGTCGCATACGTCCCGACGGCCGAGGCGAAGAAGGAGGAGCGGCGCTCGGGGCCGCCCTCCGCGCGGCCGGCCACGTCAGCCTCCAGGCGACGTGTACGCGGTGCGGCCGGCCGAGCGGCCGATGCCGCCTTGGAACTGACGCAGTCGGATCGCCGCCTTCGCGGCGAACCGCCACGGGGTGTCGTCGCGGTAGATCGCCACGCGCGGCCAGGTGAAGCGGTCGTGGTCGCGCACGGGATGCCAGAGCGCCGCGGCCGTCTCGTACCCGGCGGCCTCGGTCGCCTCGGCCACCTGTTCGATCACGCCGCCATAGGGATACGCGATCGACCGGCACGGCCGGCCCAGCTCCTCTGCGAGGCGGGCCTTGGACTCGACGAGCTCGCGGTCGAGGTCGGGCTGCTCGACGCTCGGCAGGTATGGATGGCTCATCGTGTGCGAGCCGATCTCCCATCCTCGCCAGGTCAGCCAGCGCAGGTCATCCCAGTCCATCGGGCACAGCTCGTGCTCGTCGGGCGTCCCGAGCCAGTTCTCGATCCCGTCCCAGGACATCGGGCTGTCCTGCCCCACGTAGTCCGTCGGGACGAAGACCGTGGCGGGGACGCCGAGCCGCGACAGCACCGGATAGGCCTGTTCGCGCATCGAGCGGTACCCGTCGTCGAAGGTCACGGAGAGCGTGTATCGCGCCGGCGGGGCGGTGACGGCCTGATGGTAGGTCGCAGGGCGATAGCCGAGCCTCAGCAGGCGGCTCACCTGCCATTCGAGCTGTGAGGGAGTCACCGCAAGCTCGCTGTCCCAGGTGGAGCTGACGGCGTGGTAGCAGAGGACCAGGACGTGCGCCAACGCTCAGTCCCCCGTGCCCCGAACGAGCCGCGGCAGCGCCCGCAGCATCCCCACCGCGTACCCCGCGTGCAACGCGACCATCGCGTAGGCGACGATCGGAGCGAGTGTCCACCGGCTCCGACCGGCCGCGGCGAGGGCTGCCGCCGTGACGGCGGCCCCGTAGGTGGCCACGCCCGCGCCGAGCAGCCGGCGTGCGGCACGCGAGAACGGCGACAGGGTCAGCAGCGCCGCGCCGCCGGCCAGCGCCGCCGCCGGCGCCACGTGGTGTGGCTTGAGGTAGGACGGATGGCTCTGCACGACGCGCACCCGCGCCGCGCCGTAGTTGCGGTACTGGCGGTAGGCCGCCTTCCACGTCGGCCGGGTGATGTAGTGGAAGACGATGCGCGTGTCGAGCGCGATCTGGTGACCCGCCTGGCGCAGGCGCCAGTTGACCTCCTCGTCCTCGCCGTAGTTCATCTCGGCGTCGAACGACCCCACAGCGAGGAGCGGCTCGCGGCGGTAGACGCCGCACTGGACCGTGTCGACCAGGGCGAGTTGCGTCGAGCCTGCGTACTCGCTGGCACCGACGCCGACGCGGGAGCCGCGCGCGAGCGCGACCGCACGGCCGAAGGTGGTCTCACCCTCCTGGATGGGGCGGCCACCGACGCAGGCCACGCTGGGGCCGCCGGCGGCGAACGCCTCGGCCGAGCGGCGAAGGTAGTCGTGCTCCGGCCAGCCGTGGGCGTCGATCTTGGCGACGAGGTCGCCGGAGCAGCGCTCGATCGCGACGTTCAGTGCCTCGGGCAGGTTCAGCCGACGGCCGTCCGCGATGACCTCGATGCGGTCGTCCTGCTCGGCGTGCGCGTGGACCCTGGCCACGGTGCCGTCGTCCGAGCCGCCGTCGACGACCCAGATCCGCACGCGTTCGGACGGGTAGTCCTGGCTGCGGACGGCGTCCAGGCAACGGTCGATGTACCGCTCCTCGTTGTACGTCGAGACGACGACGTCGACTGTCGGGAGCGGCTCGGCGGTCACTTCTTGAGCGAGCGGACGAGGAGCCGCCGCGGCGGCACGACGTCGTGGTCGAAGAGCTTCGTGTCCTCGACCGCCCGTTCGTACTCGTCGAGTGTCCCGATGTCGTACCACTCGGCGTCTGTCTTGTACGCGGCGACGTGCTCTCCTGCCGCGAGCAGCCGGTGCACGAGATCCGGGAACTGGCAGGCGCCCTCCGCGGGGAGGTACTCGAGCGCACGCGGCTCGTACACGTAGATCCCCATGCTGACGTCGTAGTCGAGCTTCGGCTTCTCGCGGTAGCCGACGACGCGGGCGCCGTCGCTGTCGATCACGCCGAGGTCGATGTCCACCCGCTTGGTGTGCATCGCGATCGTGAGGATGGCACCCTGCTCGCGGTGGAACGCGATCAGCTCGGTGTAGTCGACCGCGGTGAGGATGTCGCCGTTCATGGCGATGAAGGTGTCGTCGAGGTCGGGGACCGTGTTCAGCGCGCCGGCGGTTCCGAGCGGCTCGTTCTCCCAATGCCAGCCGAGCTCGACCTCATCGGGCAGGATCCCCTCCTGCGTGAAGTAGAGCTGGATGAGCTCGCCGAGATGGCTGACGCACAGGTCGACCTTGGTCACGCCGTGCTTGGTCAGGCGCCCGATGATGTGCTCGAGGATCGGACGGTCGCCCACCGGCACGAGCGGCTTGGGGATGATCGTCGTATACGGGCGGAGACGGGTACCGAGGCCACCCGCCAGGATCACGGCTCTCATATGACGTACTCCGAGGTCTTGAAGCGGTGGGCGTTCTCCTGCACCCACTCAATCGTCCGCGCGAGCCCGTCCTGAAGGGGGACCTGCGGCGACCAGCCCATGACCTCGAGGGCCTGGTCGGGGGCCGAGAGCAGCAGCTGCACCTCACTTTTCGCCGGTCGCACGCGGGCTTCGTCGAGCTCGACCTCGAGCGTGCGACCCAGCGACTCGCCGATGAGCTGCACGAGATCGCCCACGGAGACGGCCTCGCCGGTGCCGAGCTGGATCGTCCTGCCGATGGCGGCGTCCGAGGACGCCGCGGCGATGAACCCGGCAACGGTGTCCTCCACGAACGTGAGGTCGCGGCGCGGGTCGAGCGATCCCAGCTTCAGCCGGTCGCCGTAGACCGCCTGCGAGATGATCGTGGGGATGATCGCGCGCGCCGACTGGTGCGGTCCGTACGTGTTGTACGGACGCACGATCGTCGCCGGCAGCTCGTGCGAGCGGTAGAAGCTGTCGACCAGCGCGTCGGCGCCGATCTTGCTCGCCGAGTACGGGGACTGCGCCTGCAGGGGGTGATCCTCGGTGATCGGGACCGTCAGCGCCGTACCGTAGACCTCGCTCGTGGAGGTGTGGATCACCCGCTGGGTCCCCTGGTCGAGGGCGGCCTGGGCGACGTTGAGCGTGCCCAGGACGTTCGTCTCGAAGAAGTCGCGGGGGTTGACGTACGAGTACGGGATCGCGATCTGGGCGCCGAGGTGCATGACCCAGTGGCAGTCGCGGACGGCGCGGCCGACCGACTCCGGATCGCGAAGATCGCCGAGTACGACGTCCATCTCGGACACCAGAGCCTGGTCGTGCCACTCGAGCGTTCCGCGGTCGTTGCGCGAGTTGTACCGGACGAGCGCGCGCACCTCGGCGCCATCGCGGACGAGGCGGGTGGCCAGATGCCCGCCGATGAAGCCGCCGGCTCCGGTCACGAGGACGCGACGGCCGTTGAGGTCGGTGCTGCTGGGATCAGGTGCCAAGGTCTCTTCCACGGTGATGCGAGCCTAGCCGCGTGCCCCTACTTCATCGGCGCGCGTGGCGCGTTCTTGAGGCCGGACCGCGATCGCCCGCTACCGTCCGAGGCTTGACAGCGTGGCAGGTACCCTTGGCGGACGTGATCGTCTCCGACGACGATCTTGCAGCCGTCGTCGCGACCTACCGGTCGGGGTGGCTCAGCATGGGGCCCCAGACTGAGGTCCTCGAGAGCGCGTTCGCCGAGTACACGGGCGCCAAGCACGCTCTCGCTGTCGCCAACGGCACGGCGGGCCTGCACCTGATCTGCGCGGCGACCGGTTTGCGGCCCGGCGACGAGGTCGTGGTCCCGTCGATGACATTCGTCGCGTCGGTCAACGCGATCGCCTACACCGGCGCCACGCCCGTCTTCGCCGATGTCGCGTCGGTGACCGAGCCCTGGCTGTCGGCCGCATCGGTCGAAGCGGTCCTCACTCCGCGTACGCGCGCGGTGATGCAGGTCGCCTACGCGGGGCACTCCGGCGAGACCGAGGCGCTCGCTGCCCTGTGCTCCGATCGAAGTCTGACCCTGCTCGAGGACGCCGCCCACGCGGCCGGGTCGCGGCTGAAGGGTCGGCACCTCGGGACCTTCGGCCTAGCGTCGGCGTTCTCGCTCTTCTCGAACAAGAACCTCGCCGTCGGCGAGGGCGGCCTGGTCGTGACCGACGACGATGACGTGGCGGCCCAGGTGCGACTGCTGCGGTCGCACGGCATGACGACCATGAGCTGGCAGCGGCACAAGGGCCACGCCACGAGCTATGACGTCGTCGCGCTGGGCTACAACTATCGGCTCGACGAGCCGCGTGCCGCGCTCGCGCGCAATCGCCTCGGGCGACTGGATGCCGAGAACGCGCAGCGGGGCGCGCTCGACGCTCGGTACCGCGACGCGCTCTCCGGCCACGACGTGCTCTGCGCCCTCGAGCCGGTCGACGAGCTGCAGTCGGCGCACCACCTCTTCACGATCGTGCTGCCCGAGGGCACCGACCGCGACGCTTTCCGCGCGTCGCTTGCGGAGCGCCGCGTCCAGACGAGCGTGCACTACCCGCCGTCGCATCGCTTCTCCATCTACGAGGGCGAGCACGGACCGCTCGACGTGACTGAGGCCTACGGCGACCGGACGGTCACCCTCCCCCTCTTCGCGCACATGACCGAGCAGCAGCAGGACCTCGTGACCGATGCGGTCAGCCACGCACTGACTCCGCGAACCCGCGCCGCATAGGCTCCGTGCAGCACGGTTCCCCCTCTCGGCTCACCGCCGAGCTGCTCCCGCAGGACGACGTGACGCGCGCCGAGTGGAGCCGGCTCGCCGAGCTGGCGGGCAACGTCTTCGCGACCCCCGAGTGGGTGGACGTCTGGTGTGAGTACGCGGCTCCGGAGGCCCGGCCGCTGCTTGTGGGCTGCCGCGACGCCGACGGCGTGTTGCGTGCCCTGCTGCCCTTGCACGCGCAACGCTTCGGGCCTTTGCGAGTCCTGCGGTTCCTCGGCCACGGCGCGTCCGACGAGCTTGGACCGGTCTGCGAGCCCGCGGACCGCGACGCTGCCGCAACCGCTCTGCGGGACGCGATGGACGCGCGCGTGGTTCCCGGCGCGGTCCTCCTGGCCGAGCGCATGCCCTTCCCCACGCCGTGGGCATCACTGCTCGGCGGACACGTGATCGCGTCCGAGCCGAGCCCGGTGCTGCCGGTCGAGGGCCGGACGTTCGAGGAGTTCCTCATGTCGCGCAGCCGTGGCTTCCGCAACCAGGTGCGCCGGATTGAGCGGCGGCTCGCGGAGCAGCACGAGGTCGAGGTCCACCTGGTGGACCAGCCCGACGAGCTGTCGGCGGCGATGGACGTGCTCTACGAGCTCCACGCCGGGCGCTGGGGCGACGAGTCGGACGCCTTTGCCGGGGCGGCGGACGCGCTGCATCGCGCGTTCGCAGCCGTCGCGCTCGAGCGCGGGTGGCTTCGGCTCTGGACCCTGCGGCTCGACGGCCAGCCGGCGGCGTCGTGGTACGGCTTCCGCTTCGGCCGGGCCGACTCGTTCTACCAGTCGGGGCGCGATCGTGATCGCGACGACCTCATGGTCGGCGCGATCCTGCTCGCGCGGACGGTGCGGGCCACGTTCGACGACGGGCTCGAGGAGTACCGCTTTCTACGCGGAAACGAGAGCTACAAGCGCCGGTGGACGTCCGAGGACCGTCCGGTCGTCAGCGTGCTTGCGCATGGCCGCGCTGGGACACGGCCGATCGTGGCGGGCGCAGCAGCCCTGGCCGGGTCTCCCCGGGTCAGGACCGCCGCGCGTCGCCTGCTCGATCGAGGCTGAGACTAGGCGTCCGGCTGGACGCGGCGACGCAGCACGAAGCCGGTGCCCAGCAGCAGCGCGCCGAACAGCGCGATGCCTGCGACCTCGACTCCGGTGAACGGGAGATTGCCGGACGAAGCCTGCGCCGGTTCGGTCGCGGCCGCCTCCGGCGTCGGGTTGTTCGGCGTGGGGGCCGGGGCCGGGGCCGGGGCGTCTTCAGAAGGCTCGACGCTGTCGATCTCCCCGATGACGCCGAGGCTTCGGTTGTAGGCATCGCCCGTAGGCGTGCTCTGTGCCGAAGCGATAGGTGCGATCGCGAGCGAAGCGGCGATCGTGATGAAGATGAGCAACGTCCGTGCTCTCACTGGTCTGGTCCTCCCGAGCTTGATGACGGGCGTCGTATTCCCTGGTCGTGACGATCTTAGCCGACGGATCCGGGGTCTAGGCCCGGTCCTTCGACGAATGTACGGTCGAATTCGACCGCATTGACCTCTGTCCTACCCAAGATGCGCTTTCGAGCCTCATTCAGGACGCGATCGTTCGCACTGAGCATGGACGCTTGTTCGAGTTCTCGCTCTGCATCGACCCATTTCCGCTCCTGCGCGTCGAGCAACGCAAGTTGCAGATACGCGTACCACGTGGGTTCACGATCGATCGAGCGCCGAAACGCGGCCCTGGCGTCCTGCTTGTTGCCGAGCTCGAGGTCAAGCCGGCCCTCGTTGACGAGCGGCTCCACCGAGAGCGGGTTGAGATCGGCCGCGCGCCGCAGGTCTGCGCGGACCTGCTCCGCTTTGCCCCCCTCCTTGACGCGCTCGAGGTACCGGACCGACAACCACGGCGGCACAAGGACGGCCAGCGCCACGGTCAAGGAGCACAGACCGCCCGCGACCGCCACCGGTCGCGGCACGGCGGCGAGGCCGCGGTTGCCGCGGTGGAGGCGCTCCCACCAGGGATCGGCAGCCGCCCCGCGACGCTGCAGCGCGACCGACGCGAAGGTGAAACCGATCGCGGGGCCCGTCAGCGCGGCGAACTCCTCGAGCCAATCGAGGTTGCCGTGCCCGACGAGGTAGGCCCCGACGGCCATCGAGGCGGCGCTGGCGGCCCGGCCGGGCCCGTCCAGGCGCCGCATTCCGGTCATGGCCCCCGCAAGCAGGGCGCCGAGGACGCCTAGGAACAGCAGGATGCCCACCACGCCGTTCTCGGCGAGGAAGCGCAGGAAGATGTTGTGCGTGTACCGCGAGCGCTTGGGAAGCGTGCGCCGCGCGTCGTACTCGCGGCCGAAGTTCCCCGATGCCACGCCGCCGGCCGGCTTCTCGAGGAACAGGTCCCATGCCACGCGCGCGTAGTCGGGCCGTTCCTCGGGCGCCAGGCTCAACAGGCGCGACCCTCCAGCCGGATACGGCCCGGCGGTGCTCCAGGTCGATTCGGCCCAATCGACCGTCCGCGGCCCGAGGACGGCGCCGGCGACGCCGGCCGCCGCGAGCGCGACCGCGATCCCCCCCACCGCGACACGCCTCGGCGACAGCGACGTCGGCCGCGCGACCCGAACACGGTCCTCGAGCAGCGAGAGCGCGAGACCGAGCGCGATCGCGAGCACCACCGTCAGCGCGACAAGGCGCACCGCGTCGTCGACGGCGCCCGCAGTCGGCCGCTCGGCCATGGCGTCGTTGCCGACGTCGAGCAGGGACGGCACGGCGATGAGGACCATCCCGCCGACCACCGCGAGGCGTGTGACCACCCGCACACGGTCCGACGCGAGCGCGACGAGCACCGGCAGCGAGAACACCAGGCCGACGGCGATGCCTCGTGACTGCGGCAGCACCGCGTACTCGGCCAGGAGCACCGCCGCACCAAGCATAAGCGCGCGCGCGAGGACCGGGAGTTCACGACGAGACGCGAGCAGCACGGCGGCCAGCATCGCCATCGCCGGGAGCGCGGACGTGGCGTTCGGGTACGCCATCGGGTCGTTGAGCCGCAGCGTCTCCGGGTCGAGGAGTCCCGAAAGCCCCGCGGCTCCGGTCGCCTGGATCAAGCGGACGGCGCAGATGGCCGCGACGCCGACGCTCCACAGCGCAATGAGCGCGAGCAGGCCGCGCGGTCCGGCGGGCTGGATCGCCATGCACCAGGCGGTGGCGAGGACAAGCAGCAGCTGATTGGACGACTCGAACGCATCGCCCGCAGAGTCCGCCCAGACGAGCGAGAGATAGCTCCACGCGACGAGGGCCGCGAGGAGAGCGAGCGCGACCCGCGCCGCGGTGCCGTCGGGCACGAGCCGGCGCGTGCCCGCTGCAACGGCCGCCAGCAGCACGACGGCCGCGACCGCGGCCGGGTACCAGTTGCGAGCGAAGTAGCCGCCGTCCTCGAGCACCAGGGCCAGCCACAGCGCAACGAGCAGAACGCCCGGTACGCATGCGACAACTGCACCTGTTGCCGAGGTGCCGGGCTCGGCCGTCGGCGGGAGACTCTGTGATTGTC
Source organism: uncultured Solirubrobacteraceae bacterium (assembly GCA_902806215.1). Lineage (GTDB taxonomy): Bacteria > Actinomycetota > Thermoleophilia > Solirubrobacterales > Solirubrobacteraceae > CADCVT01. The sequence continues at coordinate 10,448 of CADCVT010000205.1, forward strand.
GGGGGGCCTGGGCGGGAATAACAGGGCCATCGTGGCAGCCGCCGCGGCGTCAGTCGTTCGCTTCCAGCGTTCCACCCCCTCGATAGCCTCTCGAACTTGCCGACCTCCGGTATCACCCGTATTCCTGCGCCACGCACGCCTGAGACATCCGTCCAGGGCCCGTTGTCGTTGCTCCAGCAGGGGACATCCTCAGTCGACGCGAACACAACCCGACTCCGCGTCCTGAGCACCATGTCTGCCTATCCCCATCTCCCCGCCCCCGCTTCCGCGCCACTGCTCGACGGCCGCCCGGAGAGCGAGATCATCGCCGGCCTGCGCAGCGACCTCGCTGCCGCCAAGGCAGTCGACGCTCGCGATCTCTTCCGTCGCGCGGTCAAGCGCACCTTTGACGTCTCGGTCGCCGCGACCGGGCTGCTGCTCACGCTGCCGACGTTCATCATCGTCGCGCTGCTGATCAAACTCGACTCACCGGGCCCCGTGTTCTACCGTGCCGAGCGCGTCGGCTTCCGTGGTCGCTCGCTGAAGGTCCTGAAGTTCCGCAAGATGCACGCGGACGCGCGTGGTCCGGCGCTCACGGCCGACGACGACCAGCGCTTCACGCGCGCCGGCGCCTTCCTGGCTAGAACCAAGCTCGACGAGCTGCCGCAGCTCTGGAACGTGCTGATCGGAGACATGAGCCTGATCGGCCCACGGCCCGAGGACCCCCGGTTCGTCGCGCTGCACGCCGAGGAGTTCAGCAACGTGCTGCTCGTGCGCCCGGGCATGACGGGCCTTTCGCAGATCGCCTTCGCAGCGGAGAGCCGCATCCTCGACGATGTCGACCCCACGGGTCATTACCTCGACAGGATCCTCCCGCAGAAGCTCGCGCTCGACCAGATGTACGCGATGCACTACCACGTGCGGATCGACATCTCGATCCTCATCTGGACGCTCGTGGCCGTCTGCCTGCGCCGCGAGGTCGCGGTCCACCGGCAGACCGGGCGCATGAACGTCCGCCGCCGTCGCCGTGCCTCTGACCGGCTCGAGCAGCAGCACCAGCGGCCGACCGACGAGAAGCGCGAGCGCCACCTCACCGTGGTCGACGTGACCGAGGTCGGCGTCACGGGCGTCGATGCGACGCACGACGTCTCGGCCTGAAGCGCAACGCGACTCACTCGCGACAGGCACAATGGGGTCGGTGCGCTCTCCGGCCCCCGACCGGTTCGATGTCACCACAGGCGCTCCGGCCCTGGATCTGCTCGACGACGCCTGGGACGCACTCGCTGCGCGGACGCCCAGCCCGTTCCTGACGGGCGCCTGGCTGCGGTCGTGGTGGGAGCAGTACGGCAGCGGTGCCCCGGCCGTAGCGGTGCTCCGCGCCCCGGACGGCCGCCTGCGGGCGGGCGCGATGTTCTCGCACAGCCGCTTTGGCCTGAGCGCCGCCGCCAACGATCACAGCCCGCACTGGGGCGCTGTGTCAGATGGGCCCGACGCCGCGGCGGCGCTGTGGAGCGAGATCGGCCGGCTGCCCGAGCCGGTGGTGACCCTGACCGCCCTCGCGGCCGGCGACGACGAGCAGCACGCACGTGCCGCCTTGCAGGCGTGCGGCCGACGCGTCCACGTCCGGCAGGGCATCGAGAGCCCGTTCCTCGAGCTGCCGTCAAGCTTCGACGAGCTGCTCGCAGAGCGCAGCGCCAACCTCCGCTCCCAGGTGCGAAGCCGACAGCGCCGGATGGAGCGCGCAGGGGTCACGCAGGTGCGCACCGTCCGGGGAGCCGACGATCTCCCCGCCGCTCTCGAGGCGTTCCTCCGCGTCGAGGCCTCCGGCTGGAAAGCTCGCGAGGGCACGGCGATCGCCACCGAGGCGCGCGCAGCAGGGCTGTACCGCAGTTTCGCGCGCCAGGCGGCGGAGCGCGGCTGGTTGAGGCTCCACCTGCTCGAGCTCGACGGCGTGGCGGTGGCTGGCGACCTCGCGTGCGTGCTCGGCGACACCGAGTTCCTGCTCAAGACCGGGTTCGACGAGGCGCACGCGCGCCTGTCCCCCGGACTCGTCCTGCGCGCCAACGCGCTGCGCGCCGCCATCGAGGAGGGCGTCGCGGCATACGACTTCCTCGGTGGCCCGGACGCGTACAAGCTCCGCTGGACCGACGTCGTCCGCTCGCGCGTGACCGTTCGCGGTTTCCGCGGCGCCCGCTCACTCCCGTCCGAGGCCTGGTGGCGCACGGTCCGGCCGGCGCTCGTCGCGACCCGCGATCACCTCCCGGAGCACCTTCCGGTCGCAAGCGCGGCGCGAGACACGACGGCGTGAGCCCAGATCCCCTCGCCCTCGTCATGGGCGACATCGACATGGTGCAGGCACTGGCACTCGGCGGCATCCGGTCGGCGCTGTTCGCCGAGACGGGGGACCCCGCGCGGTGGTCACGTCACGTGGAGGAGTCGCTGCCGTGGGTCGATCATTGGCGTGATCCTGAGCGCGTCGTCGACACGCTGCTGGCTTTCGCCGCACGCCAGGCCGCGCGACCGGTCCTGATGCCGCAGACCGACGGTGACCTGTTCGTCGTGTCAAGACACCGCGAGCGGCTCGCCGAAGCGTGCGACTTCCATCTCGCTCGCGAGGACCTCGTCGAGTCGCTCGCCGACAAGGCCGCGTTCGCGACCCTCGCCGATCAGGTCGACCTGCCGACACCGCGGGCGCTCGCACTCGACCCGCGCGTCGAGCCCTGGCGGGACATCGACCTTCGCCCTCCGCTCGTCCTCAAGCCGCTCGTCCGCGACAGCGCCCGATGGGCGCCGGTCGAGCCAGCGGCCAAGGCTCGGCGGGTCGCGACGATGGGCGCGCTCGCCGCGCTCTGGCCGCAGCTCGCCGAGCTCGGGCTGCCTGTCCTCGTCCAGGAGGCGATCGAGGGAGACGAGACGCGGATCGAGAGCTTCCACGCGTACACCGATGCCGGCGGGCGGGTCGCGGGCGCCTTCACCGGGCGCAAGATCCGGACGTTCCCGTCGGTGTATGGGCACAGCACGTCGGTGCGGATCACCGACGAGCCCGACGTCGATCGTCTTGGGCGCGAGGTGCTCGAGCGTCTAGACCTGCACGGCTTCGCGAAGGCCGACTTCAAGCGGGCGGCTGACGGCCGGCTGTGGCTGCTCGAGGTCAACCCACGCGCGACGCTGTGGCACCATCCGGCCGCCATCGCGGGCGTGAACCTGGCGGCACTGATGTACGCCGACCTGACGGGGCGCCCCCGGCCGCACGCCGGCCGTGCCCGGGCCGGCGTCGAGTGGGTGCTGCCCTTGCGTGACCTCCGAGCGGCGCGTGCCGAAGGGATCCCGATGGCTTCGTGGCTGCGATGGGCCGCGAGCTGCGAAGCGGTCTCCGGTCTGTCGCGGCGCGATACCGCCCCGTTCGCCGCCGCCGCGTGGGCTGTCGTCCGTCACCGGCTGCCGGGCCGCGTCGCCTGATGCGGTACGGACTGCTTGCCGACGTCCACGGCAACCTCCCGGCGCTCGACGCGGTGCTCGGCGCCCTCGGTGTCGCCGGCGTCGACGGCCTCTTGTGCGCCGGGGACATCGTCGGCTACGGACCGTTCCCGGACGAGTGCGTGGCGCGGATCGCGGCGAGCGGTGCCGTCACGGTCGCGGGCAATCACGACCTCATCGCGGTCGGCCGCCTCTCGAGCGAGCGATGCGGGCGCCTCGCTCGGGAGACGCTCGCGTGGACCCGCCGGCGCCTCGGCCGTGAGGCGCGTGACGTGCTCATCGGGCTGCCGCTGCGGGCCGAGGCCGGCGACGGGATCATCCTGACCCACGGCGCCCTCGGCGACCCGCAGCGGTACGTGCACAGCGCCGACGAAGCGCTTGCGCAGCTCGGCGAGGCCCCCGCGGCGAGGACTCTCGTCCTCGGGCACACTCACGTGCCGCTCGTCGTCGGTGACCCCGGATCCGAGCTCCTCCGCGGCGGCACCGGCACGGTGGAGCTCGGATCGTCCTCGCGGCACGCGATCAATCCCGGCGCAGTCGGGCAGAGCCGCTCACGCGACGGGCGCGCCCGCGCCGCGGTGCTCGACACCGAGGCCCGCACCGTGCAGCTGGTGGCTGTGGACTACGACGTCGGCGCCACCCGAGCTGCGTTGCGGGCGGCGAGGCTTCCCCCGTGGGCGTGTCACGTCCGGCCGGCACGGTTCCCGGGCGAGTACCGCCTGCGCGAGATAGCCGGCCGGCGGGGCGGACTCAGGCGGCGGTGAGGCGCGCGCGGATGGCTTCGTCCGCTCCCGGGCCCGGCGCGGGCCGAACGTCGCGGGGGGTCAGCTCGGCGCCGCACGCGGCGCAAGTGCGGCGCGACGTGACCTCGCCGCCGCAGCCGTTGTGGCGGAGCAAGAGCGGCGGGCCGTCGTCGCTGCCGAGATGCCGGTCGCCCCACTGCATCAGCGACACGATCGTCGGCCACAGGTCGATGCCCATCTCGGTGAGCCGGTACTCGTAGCGCTCGGGGCGCTCCTGATAGCGGCTGCGCTCGAGCAGCCCCGCCTCGACGAGACGTTGCAGCCGCGTGTTGAGCACGTTGCGTGCGACCCCGAGGCTGCGCTGGAAGTCATCGAACCGCCGGACACCGAGGAACGCGTCGCGCAGGATGAGGATCGTCCAGCGTTCGCCGATGATCTCGAGAGCCCGCGCAACCGAGCAGGTCTGTCCGTCATACGTGTTGTGCAGCACCTTCGCGATAGTAGCGCCGGTTGCGTCATAGAACCGGGGCTTGCGGACCTATACCTTCTGGCGTCGTGATCGAGGGCTTCACCTGGTTCGACGGCGCGCGCCGGGTGCGCTTCGGCCGCGGCGCCGTCGGCAGCGCCGCCGACCTGCTCGGGTCGGGCTACACGCTGCTCACCACGGAGCGCGCGCTGGCGTCCTCGCCCGCGATCGCCGAGGCCGCCGCGTCCGTCCATCATGTCGCAGCCGGCCCGGTCGACGAGCTATCGGCTGCGCTGCTCGACGAGGTCGACGACGAGGCCGAGCTGATCGTCGCCCTCGGCGGCGGGCGCGTCATCGACACAGCGAAGGCCGTCGCCGCCGGCCGCGGCGGGCGCCCGCGCGTCGCCGGGATCCCGACCACCCTGTCGGCCGCCGAGATGACGCGCAAGCACCGGCTCCCCACAGGCTCGGGCCCGCATGTCACGGGCGTGCGACCCGCGATCGTCGTCAACGATCCTGAGCTCTCGGCCTCGCAGCCGCCGGACGCCCTCGCCGCCAGCGCCGCGAACTCGCTCGCGCACGCGGTCGAGGGTGCGGTCACCGACCGCGCGAGCGTCGTCCCTCGCCTGGCGGCCGCCGAGGCCGTGCGGCTGACCGCCCGCGCGTACGGCATCGACGCGGTCGAGCCTCGGCCGGGCGGCGCGATGGGCGCCGCCGCCGACGACGAGGACGCCGACGCCGCCGACGACGCGCTCGCCCTCGCCGCGCTGCTCTCGGGCTCGACGATCGACTCCACCGGCTACGGCCTGCACCACGTGCTCAGCCAGACCCTCGTGCGGGTCGCCGGCGCCGCCCACGGCCAGGCCAACGCCGCGATGCTCCCGCACTC
>CADCVT010000206.1 GCA_902806215.1 uncultured Solirubrobacteraceae bacterium
CAACTTCGAGGGCCGGATCAATCCGGACGTGAAGATGAACTACCTGGCCTCGCCGCCGCTGGTGGTCGCCTACGCGCTGGCCGGGACGATGGACTGGGACCCGTACAACGACCCGTTCCCCGGCTCGGACGTCTACCTCAAGGACATCTGGCCGACCGAGCACGAGGTCGCCGAGACGGTCCAGTCGGCGGTGCAGTCCGACATGTTCCGCAAGAGCTACGAGGACGTCTTCAAGGGCGACGAGCGCTGGCAGGGGCTCGAGATCCCGACCGGCGACCGCTTCGCGTGGGACGAGAGCTCGACGTACGTGCGCAAGGCGCCGTACTTCGACGGCATGCCGGCCGAGCCGGAGCCGGTCAAGGACATCGCGAACGCCCGCGTGCTCGCCAAGCTCGGCGACTCCGTCACCACCGACCACATCTCGCCCGCGGGCGCGATCAAGAAGGACTCGCCGGCGGGCAAGTACCTCCAGGAGCACGGCGTCGAGCCCCGCGAGTTCAACTCGTACGGCTCGCGGCGCGGCAACCACGAGGTGATGATCCGCGGCACGTTCGCGAACATCCGCCTGCGCAACCAGCTCGCGCCCGGCACCGAGGGCGGCGTGACCCGCTTCCTGCCGGACGGGGACGAGATGTCGATCTACGACGCGGCGCAGAAGTACGCGGAGAACGACGTCCCGCTCGTCATCCTCGCCGGCAAGGAGTACGGCTCGGGCTCGTCGCGCGACTGGGCGGCGAAGGGGACGAAGCTCCTCGGCGTCCGCGCCGTGATCGCCGAGTCGTTCGAGCGCATCCACCGCTCCAACCTCGTCGGGATGGGCGTCCTGCCGCTGCAGGTCGAGGGGGGCGCCGACCTCGAGGGGACCGAGGAGATCTCCATCACCGGCTTCGCCGAGCCGCTGAACGACGGCGAGCTGCCGCGCGAGGTCACCGTCACCGCCGACGGCAAGGACTTCAAGGCGCGCGTGCGGATCGACACGCCGAAGGAGGCGGAGTACTTCCGCCACGGTGGGATCCTCCTGTACGTCCTGCGTCAGCTTCGCGACGCGTGACCCTCCCGGGCTCGCTCCACGATCTGCTGACCGCGTTCGGCCCGTCCGGAGTCGAGCGCGAGGCGGCCGCCGTGTGGCAGGCCGCCGCGCGGGAGTTCACCGAGGACGTCCACGGCGACGTGACGGGATCGTCGACCGCGCGGGTCAGCGGCAAGAGCGGCGGCCCCACGCTGGCGATCGTCGGGCACATCGACGAGATCGGCCTCATCGTCACCCACGTCGACGACGACGGCTTCCTGTGGTTCGCCGGCGTCGGCGGCTGGGATCCGCAGATCCTCATCGGCCAGAGGATCGTCCTCAAGACGCGCGAAGCGACCCTGCGCGGGGTCGTGGGCAAGAAGCCGATCCATCTGCTTGACAGCGACGAGCGCGAAAAGGCGCCGAAGCTCAAGGACCTCCACATCGACATCGGCGCCAAGGACGGCGACGACGCACGCTCACGGGTCCGGGTCGGCGACGTCGCCGTGATCGACGCGCAGCCGTTCGAGCTCGCTGCCGGCCGCTGGGCGGGTCGCGCGATGGACGATCGCCTCGGCGCGTGGATCGCGCTGGAGGCCGCCCGTCTCGTCGCGAAGGCCGGCGGCGCGGCCGGAGACGTGGTCGCGGTGGCCTCGGCCGACGAGGAGAACTCGAGCGCCGGCGCGGTGACCAGCGCGTACGCGCTGAAGCCCGACCTCGCGATCGCCGTCGACGTCACGCACGCGACCGACGCGCCGAACATCGACAAGCGCCAGGAGGGCGAGCACGGCCTCGGCAGCGGCCCGGTCATCGCCCGCGGCACCTCGCTGCACCCGCTCATCGCCGACCGACTCATCGAGGCGGCCGACGCCGAGGGCATCGCCTACAGCCTCGAGGCTGCGGGGCGCGGGACGTTCACCGACGCCGACCCGATCCACGTCACCCGGGCGGGCGTCCCCACCGGCCTGCTCGGCGTGCCGCTGCGCTACATGCACTCGCCGGTCGAGGTCATGCAGCTCTCCGACGTCGAGCAGTGCGCGAAGCTGCTCGCCGCGTTCGCGCTGCGGCTGCCGGCGGACGTGTCGTTCGTGCGGTGAGCGCGACGGCGCCGGTCTTCGTGATCGGCGCGCCGCAGGCCGGCGCGACCGCCCTGCGCACCGCGCTCGACGGCGTCGCGACCGTGGCGGCCGCCGCCGAGTCGGCGGTCCCGGCGCTCGCCGCGGCGGTCGTGGACGCGCGGTTCGTCTTCGTCGCGACCGAGCCGGGTGAGCTCGACCCGGCGCGCTGGTGCCGGACGAACCTGCAGCGGCTGCTCGGCGATCCCGCGGGGGAGATGCGTCGCCTGTGCGCGTTCCTCGACGTGCCGTACGACCAGGCGCTGCTCGGGCCGATCGAGGAGGCGCGCCGCGCCGCCGCGCCCGCGGACGGTTCGCCGTTCGGCAGCGAGCACACGCCGTCGTTCGCGCGCGCGCTCGCGACGATCGGCGGGTCGCTGCTCATCTCGACGTACCAGGCCGGCCGGCTCGTGATCGCTCGCGAGCGCGACGGGCACCTGAACACGCACTTCCGCGGGTTCGACAAGCCGATGGGCATGGCGCTGGCGGACGGCCGGCTGTGCCTGGGCACGCGCACCGAGGTCTGGGACCTGCGGGACATGCCCGAGGTCGCGCCGAAGATCGAGCCCGCCGGGACGCACGACGCGTGCTACCTGCCGCGTAACCGGCACGTCACCGGCGACATCGCGGTCCACGAGATGGCGTTCGCGCGCGGCGAGCTCTGGATGGTGGCGACCGCGTTCTCCTGCCTCGCCACCCTCGACGCGCGGCACAGCTTCGTGCCGCGCTGGAAGCCGCCGTTCGTCAGCGCGATCGGCCCCGGCGACCGGTGCCACCTCAACGGCCTCGCGGTCGTCGACGACGAGGTCCGCTACGTCACGGCGCTGGGGACCACCGACGAGCCCGGGGCGTGGCGCGCGCGGAAGGCCGACGGCGGCGTCCTGCTCGACGTCCCGAGCGGCGAGGCCGTCGTCGCCGGGCTCTCGATGCCGCACTCGCCGCGCTGGCACGACGGCGAGCTGTGGGTGCTCGAGTCGGGCAAGGGCGAGCTGTGCCGCGTCGATCTCGATGCCGGCCGCACGGAGACGGTCGCCGAGCTCCCGGGGTTCACGCGCGGCCTGGCGTTCGTCGATCGCTTCGCGTTCGTCGGGCTCTCGCAGATCCGCGAGTCGTCGTCGTTCGGAGGCCTGCCGATCACGGAGCGGCTCACCGAGCGCCAGTCCGGCGTCTGGATGGTCGACCTCGACGCCGGGGAGGTCGCGGCCTTCCTGCGCTTCGACGACCTCGTCCAGGAGGTCTTCGACGTCGCGTTGCTCGAGGGCAAGCGGTTCCCGGAGATCGCCGAGGCCGGCAGCGACGCGGTCGCGTCCTCCTTCGTCCTCCCCTAGACGGGGAGTGTCGCGCCCGGGAACCAGTGGACGCGCAGGTCGTGGCCGCGCGCGTCGACGCCGATGAACGTGAGGTCGTGCGGCGGCCACCACGCCTCGGGGAACGCCTCCCGGACCGGCGCGTTCTCGATCAC
>CADCVT010000207.1 GCA_902806215.1 uncultured Solirubrobacteraceae bacterium
GTTCTCCGGGGCCTTGCCGCCGAGCATCCGGCCGAGCGGTCCGGCGCTCGCGCCGGCAGGCTGCGGGGTCCGCTCGGCGGCGGCGGCGCGCGCGGCGGCGAGCAGCGCCGCCTCGGGGTCGAGGTCGGTCGGGCGCTCGGTCGCGATGACGGTCGCGCGGAAGCGCGCGAACGCGTCGGCGGCGGCCTCCGCCGCCAGCCCAGGAGCACACGCGCGCTCGCAGTACGCGACCACGGCGGCCCCACGCCGGTCGACCAGCGCGTTCAGGACGGCCGGGTCGCCGTCGCGGATGCCCAGTGCCGTCACCTGTCCGGTCACGGCGAGCTGCTCTCGGCGAGGCTCCACACGGCGCCCGCAGGGTAGCGCCGGGGTCGGCCGGTACGGTGCCGCGCGTGCCGGACGTGAGCGTCGTCATCCCCGCCCGCGACGCCGCGGGGACGCTGCCGCGGACGCTCGAGGCCCTCGCGGTGCAGACGCTCGCCCGCGAGCGCGTCGAGGTCATCGTCGTCGACGACGGCTCGACCGACGCGACGCGGACCCTCGCGAAGGCCTCGGACGTCGTCGATCGGGTGGTGGCGATCGGCGGTCTCGGACCGGGCGCGGCCCGCAACGCCGGGGCCGCCGCGGCACGCGGCGCGGTCCTCGCGTTCACCGACGCCGACTGCTTCCCGGAGCCCGCCTGGCTCGAGCGCGGCCTCGCGGCGCTGGAGGACGACGACCTCGTGCAGGGAGTCGTTCACCCGGAGCGCGATCCCGGCCCGTTCGGCCGCACGGTGTGGGTGACGGCGCCCGGCGGCCTCTTCGAGACCGCGAACCTCCTCGTGCGCCGCGACGTGTTCGCCGCGCTCGGCGGGTTCCCGCCGGGGCTGCGGCCCGGCGGCGGCAAGGAGATGGGGGAGGACGTGCTGTTCGGCTGGGCCGCCCGGCGGTCCGGCGTCCGGATCGGCTTCGTCCAGGACGCGGTCGTCCGTCATGCGGTGTTCGAACGCGGTCCGCTCGGCTTCGTCGCCGAGCGCCGCCGCCTGAGCGCGTTCCCCGCGCTCGCCGCCGCGGTGCCCGAGCTGCGCAGCGCGCTGCTCTGGCGCCGCGGCTTCCTGAGCTCGCGCAGTGCGGCCTTCGACGCCGCGGTGCTCGGCGTGATCGCTCGCCGCCCCGTTGCCGCGCTGCCGTACGTGGGCTTCGTCGCGCGCGATCTGCGACGGCTCGGCCCGGTGCCTGCGGCCGTGCGGGTGGCCGCCGACGGCGTCGGCGCGGCCGCGCTGGTCGTCGGGAGCGTCCGGCACCGCTCGTTGCTGCTCTAGAGCGGGCGGCGCTGGTGGCGCGGCCCGGGCGAGCGCGGCCGGTTCATCGGCGCGTCGGGCGGGACGAGCACGAGCTCGTCGGCCAGCGCGTCGGTCGCGCGCGTCACCACGGCCGCCGCGGCGCGGATCTGCTCGTCGCTCGTCTGCGACAGCGAGTGCCGGAACACGTCGGTGGCGATGTCGCGCAGGATCGCGCGGAAGCCCGGCGTCTCGACCGCCGCGCTGCCGGCCGAGCTGAACTCCGCCATGTGGCCGACGACGAGGGCGATCTGCCCGCCGCTCTGCAGCAGGGCCTCGGCGAGAGCGCCGCAGGCATCGAGGTCTGGTTGTGCGTCCATGCGGAGTACGAGGTCGACCGTCGGCGGACTCGCCCCCGCGGATCAGGGTTCGCGGGCCCGGCCGAACCCCGTCCGCGCGTGGATCCCCGCCCAGCGCCGCTCGCGCCGCGCCGCCGCCCCGACCACGTTCAGCGCGGCCACCGTCGCCGCGACCGGACGCCCGCGGCGGCGGCGCAGCCAGTCGTAGGTCGCCTGCTGCGCGCGCTCGGTCCTCGCGTCGCCGAACGCGGCGGAGGTGGCGGCGGACTCGTGGTGCTCGACGACCGCCGCGGGCTCGAAGCGCGTCGTCCACCCGGCGCGAGCAAGGCGCCACCCGAGGTCGAGGTCCTCGGCGAACAGCCACTGTCGCTCGTCGAACCCGCCGACCTCGTCGAACGCCGCGCGGCGCAGCAAGAGGAACGCGCCGACCGCCCATGGCACGTCGCGGGCGCGCGTCGCGTCCCACCGGCCCGGCACGCACCACCGGTCGCCGAGGCTCGGCACGGCGGAGGTCAGGCCCGCGGCGAACGCCGCCGTGAATCCGACGGTCGGGAACGGCAGCGCAGAGTGCTGCGTGGACCCGTCGGGCAGGACGAGCCGGGGCGCGACCGCAGCGGTCCGCGGGCCCGCGGCGGCGACGAGCGCCTCGAGCGCGCCCGGCCGCACGACGACGTCCGCGTTCGACGCCACGAGCCACGGCGAGGACGTCCGCGCGGCGACGAGGTTGACCGCCGCGCCGTAGCCGACGTTGCGCCCCGGGACGACGAGGCGGTCGGGCGGGACGACCTCCTGCGACCCGTCGGTGGAGCCGTTGTCGACGACCCAGACGTCCGTGAAAGTCCCGCGCAGCGACGCCAGGCACCCCTCCAGGAGCGCCAACGTGTTGTACGAGACGACGGCAACGGTGATCTCCGGCACGCGGTCCGTCACCCTATGGGTGATGCGGACGTTCGCGACAGCGCTGGTGGTCCTCGGCCTGATGGCCTCGCCGGCCTTCGGCCAGGAGCCCGATCCCGACGATCCGCTGCTCCCGCCGGTCGGCACGTGCGCGCACGAGGACAACGCCGAGGCGCACCACCGCCTCCAGCGCCTGTCCATGCACTGCCTGCTCGACGCGCTGCGCGAGCGCGGCGAGCTGCGGCGCCTGCGCTCGAGCGTCGACCTGCGCCACTCGGCCACCTACAAGGCGCGCCGCATCGCCGACTGCAAGGTCTTCAGCCACTACCCGTGCGGCGACCGGCTGGCAAGCTCGTTCGACCAGGCCGGCGTCACCCAGCGCGGCCGCTGGCTCGTCGGGGAGAACCTCGCCTACGGCGTGGCGGAGGACAGCTCGCCGCGCCGGATCCTCATCAAGTGGCTGACCTCGAAGACCCACCGGGCGGTGCTCGCCGACGAGCGGTTCACCTACTCGGGGATCCGCCGCCGGCGGTTGAAGATGAAGGGCGCGCCGACCGGCTCGGTCATCTGGGTGCTCCACGTGGGCGTTCCCCGCGGTAGATGAGCAGCCGCACCCGGTCGCCGTGGAAGTGGCGGTCGAGGACGAGCCCGCGGCGGCGGGCGCGCCAGGCGATCCGCCGCACCGGGAGCTCGTGGTGCAGGACGCTGTCGTCGCCGGCGTCGGTCAGCAGGTTCACGCAGACGAGCCCGGCGCTTGCCTCCATCGCATCGAGCAGCGCGAGCGGCTCCTCGACGTGCTCGAGCACGTCGAACGCGTAGGCCAGGTCGAACCCGGTCGGCAGCGGGCCGGCGTCGAGGTCGTGGACCGGCGCGCTCAGGCCGCGGCGCTCCAGGCGCCAGCGCAGGTAGCGCGTGCTCGGGTTGTCGAAGTCGGCGAACTCGACGCGGAACCCCGCCTCGAGCAGCGCCAGACCGTCCGAGCCGATCCCGCAGCCGACGTCGAGGACGCGCGCGCCCGGCTCGAGCCCCGAGCGCAGCGCCGCGACGTACGGCGCCTTCGTGCCGGTCATCGCGAACGCGGTCAGGTTGTAGAGGTACGCCTGGCTGGTCCGGTAGAGCGTGGCCTCGTCGTCGATCGAGCGGGCCTCCTCCTCGAGCTGCTCCTGCCAGCGGACGAGCAGCGAGCGGTCGAAGCGGTCGCCGAGGTAGGCGCGCAGTTCCTCCTCGTCGCCTATAAGGGGGCGCTCGTGCATGTCGTCGTGATCATCCCCGCCCGCAACGCGGCACGCGTCCTGCCGCGGACGCTGGCCGCGCTGGGCGACGCCGACGTGGTCGTCGTCGACAACGGCTCGACCGACACGACCGCCGCCACCGCCCGCGCCCACGGCGCGCGCGTGGTGACCGAGCCGGTGCCGAACCGCGGCCGCGCCCGCAACGCCGGCGTTCGAGCGACGGACTCGGAGCTGATCGCGTTCCTCGATGCCGACTGCGTCCCGGATCCGGGCTGGCTCGACGCGCTGACCGCCTGCCTGCGCGACCACGACGTCGCCGGAGGCCGCGTGATCGTCGAGGGCGGTGGCTTCGACGGCGCCTGGCGGCTCAAGCAGGAGGAGACGATCGCGTCGCAGGGCTGGTCCGGAGCCGGGAACCTCGGGATCCGCCGCGAGCTGTTCGAGCGCCTCAACGGGTTCGACGAGCGCTTCACCCGCGCCGCCGAGGACGTCGACCTGTGCCTGCGCGCCGGCGCGATCGCGTACTGCCCCGACGCGGTCGTTCGCCACGCGGCCGCGACGTCGGTGCGGGCGATCGTCGCCCGCGGGTTCCGCCACGGCTACGGCACCACGCAGCTGGGGACGCGGAGCGACTGGCGCCACCCGAAGCCGATGCTCGCGGGCGACTGGGCGCTGCGACGGTTCGGCCTCGAGGACCGCCGCGACCTGCTGTGGCACGCCCGTGCGGACTACGCGGGCCGCGTGGCCGGCTCGCTCTGGGCCGCGCTGCGGCGCGCGAGGTAGCCGGCCGCCTCGCGCAGGAGCCCGCCCTGGAGCACCGCGGTCGCCACCGCCACGACCGCCAGGTACGCGGCGACCTCGGCCGTCAGCGGCCCGATCGCCAGCAGCACGACCGCCGCGCCGGACAGCGCCGGGACCGCGCTCTTGGCGGCAAGGGCGGCGAGGCCGACGCCGGGGAAGATCCGCCGCACGTAGAACGAGCGCAGCGCGAGGCCCGCGAGCGTCGTGGCGCCCATCCCGATCCCCAGCCCGTCGAGGCCCTCGGCCAGCAGCAGCGGGATCGCCACGCAGAGGAACACGACCATCATCACGACGTTCGTGACCGCCATCGGACGCGTCAGCCCGAGCGCGCGGTGGAAGGCACTCCAGTTGAAGAAGAGCTGGTCGGCCGCGGCGACGAGCGCGAACGCCTGCACTAGCCCGACCGCGGGCTCCCAGCGCGGTCCGAGCCCGTCGACGACGAGCGGCTCGGCGAACAGCGCGAGCCCGACGCCGAACGGCAGCCCGAACGTCAGCGCCAGGCGGTTGGACTTCACGAACACCTCGACGAGCGCGTCGCGGCGGTCGACGATGCGGCAGACCGCCGGGTAGAGCGTGTTCGTGACGATCTGGTCGACGCGGCCGGTGTAGGCGACGATCGACGACGCCAGGGCGACCGCGCCGACGCCCGCCAGGCCGAGTGAGAACTCCGACACGAGCACGGCGGACTGCGAGATGACGATGCCGGCGCCGCCGGCGACGAGCAGCGGCCACGAGAACGCCAGGTACGAGCGCGCGACGCCGCCGTCCCAGCGCAGCCGCAGCGCGAACGGCGAGGCGATCACGGCCACCACGGCACCCGCGAACGAGCCGGCGACGACGCCGATCACGAGCGCCCAGTAGCCCGCGCCCGTCGCGGCCAGCGCGACGGTGACGACGAACGCGACGACCGGGTCGATCGCCTGCAGCGTCCGCTGGCGCGCGAAGTGCATCGACCGGTAGTGCGGCCAGATCGGCGTCTGCAGGGCGTTGCCGACGATCGTCAGCGACACGACGAAGCCCGCGGCCAGCAGCTCGTTCTCGCCGTAGACGAGCGTCACGACCGGGACGGCGGTGAGGATCAGCAGCAGGAAGACCGCCGACGCCGCCAGCTCGAACGTGAACGCGTGCTGGAACGCGCGCTCCTGGTCCTCGTCGCGCTGCTGCACGTACTTGTCGCCGATACCGACCTGCTTGAGCCACAGCAGCGACCCCAGCGCGGCGGCGAGCAGGCCGAACACTCCGAACTCCTCGCGGGTCAGGAACGCTGCGACGACGAACCCCTTGATGAGGCCGAGCGAGGTCAGGCCCACGTCGAAGGCGCCGTTGATCAGGACTCCGCGGGCCGCGAGGCGCCTCATGGGCTCATAGGATGGCGCCCGATGAGGATCGCGGTGTCGAGCGACGAGCGGACCGGGGTCGCCGACGCGGTCGTCGAGGCCCTGCGCGAGCGCGGCCACGAGCCCGTGCCGCACGGTGCGCTGGCCGACGACGAGCGCCCGGACTGGGCCTGGGCGTCGTAGGCCGCCGCGCGGGACGTCGTCGACGGCCGCGCCGACCAGGCCATCGTCTGCTGCTGGACCGGCACCGGCGCCTCGATCGCCGCGAACAAGGTCTCTGGCGTCCGCGCCGCGCTGTGCGCCGACGCGCAGACCGCGGCGGGCGCCCGCAGGTGGAACGACGCGAACGTCCTCGCGCTCAGCCTGCGCACGACGTCGCAGGCGCAGCTCGAGGAGATCCTCGACGCCTGGTTCGCCGAGGCGCCGTCGGGCGACGACGACGACCGGGCGAACGTCGCGCACCTCGCGGAGATCGAGCGGGCTTGACGCTCGCCGAGCGGGTCGCCGAGGTCGAGTGGTACCACTCGATCGACCTCCCGGGCGGGGTCACCACGCCCGGCTGGTTCGACACCCGGCGGGTCATCGACCGGGTGCCGCTGCCACCGACGCTCGCCGGCCTGCGCTGCCTCGACGTCGGCACCTGGGACGGCTTCTGGGCGTTCGAGCTCGAGCGCCGCGGCGCGGCCGGCGTCGCCGCCGTCGACATCGACGACCCCGAACGCTGGGACTGGCCGGCCGCCGCGCGCGGCAGCATCGACGTCGAGGTGCTCCGCGCGGTCAAGAGCGCCAACCGCGGGTTCGCGATCGCGCACGAGGCGCTCGGGTCGAAGGTCGAGCGGCTGGACCGCTCGGTCTACGAGCTCGACCCGGAGACCGTCGGCGGATTCGACCTCGTGTTCGTCGGCTCGCTGCTGCTGCACCTGCGCGACCCCGTCGGCGCGTTGGAACGCGTCCGCTCGGTCTGCACCGGCCACGTCGTCGTCGCCGACGCCGTCGAGGCGATCCCGTCGCTGCTGCGCCCGCGGACGCCGCTCGCGCGCCTTGAAGGACGCGGTAGGCCGTGGTGGTGGCAGCCCAACCGCGCGGGGCTCATCCGCCTCGTCGAGTCCGCTGGCTTCGAGGTCGTCACCGCGACCGGCCTGTACTTCGAGCCGACCGGCCCGGGCCACCCGAAGGGGAGCCTCACCCCTCGCCGGCTGCTCAGCGCCGCCGGGCGCGAAGAGCTCATCACCGGGCTCGTCGGCGTCCCGCACGTCGCCGTCCTCGCGCGATGAGCGACGCGCTGCCCGACGAGGCCCTCTCCAAGGGCTGGTACCACGCGATCGACCTCGCGCCGGGCTCGACGACGCGCGGGTCCGTCGATCTGCGCGCGATCGCGTCCAAGGTGCTCCCGGAGCGGCTCGACGGGCTGCGCGCCCTCGACGTCGGCACGTTCGACGGGTTCTGGGCCTTCGCGCTCGAGGCCCGCGGGGCGGCGCACGTCATCGCGACCGACCTCGACCGCTTCCACCACGCCACGTGGCCGCCCCGCCAGCGCGAGGCCAACGCGAAGGAGGCGGGCGAGAACGAGCCCGGCGCGCGGTTCGGGCTCGCGCACCGGGTGCTCGACTCGAAGGTGGAGCGGGTCATCACGGGCATCGACGAGATCGACGCCGACCGCCTAGGCGGACCGGTCGACTTCGCGGTCATCGGCGATCTGCTGCTGCACCTGCGCGACCCCGTCGGCGGCCTCGAGCGCGTCCACGCGGCGCTCAACCCGGGCGGCCGGCTCCTGAGCCTCGAGCAGGTCAGCGTGCCGCTCACGCTGCGCTTCCCGCTGACCGCCGTCGCCGACCTCGAGACGGGCTACACCCGCATGAACTGGTGGGAGCCGAACCTCCGCGCCCACCGCGACTGGCTGCGCACCGCGGGCTTCGAGCCGCGCCTGAAGCGGATCTACAAGCTCGCCGCGGCGGGCGCGCAGGCGAAGTGGCACTCCGCGTGGATCGCGACGAAGCGCTGACGCTGACCGCCAGAACCACCACGACTCGGCAACAAGACAGCCTCGGTCCGGTGGCGCGCCTTGCGTCACGGCGATCGTGGTCGACACGATCCTCCTCTGACTTGTAAGCGCACGCTTACATCTGGTGTAAGCGCTCGCTTACATGACCGAGAGGAGGAACGTCGATCCATGTCTGTCGATCGCGAGCTGCCCGATCTGAACGTGATCCCGCGGACGCAGTGGCGCGAGGTGCTCGCGCCGCTGGCGGACCGTGATCGCCGCCGGGCCGTGTCCCGCGTCCGCGATGCGCGAGCGCAGACCGAGGGGATCCTCCTTGCCACGGAGCTCTGGCTCGAGGAGCCTGCGCCGCGTACCGACGTCCCGGTGCCGATGCTTCCTCGCGCGGCCGCCGTCACCACCCACGAGGAGACTCGCGTGGTGAGCTTCCGGCTTTCGAACGCCGAGCACGCCCGGCTGTCGGCACTGGCGAAGGAGCTCTCGCTTCGGCCGACGACGCTCGCGCGGCTCCTCGTCCTCCGAGGCGTGGATGCCTCGGAGCGGGAACGGGCGGCGTAGGCTTCGCGGATGCGTCTGAGCACCGCAGGGAGCCGTCCGGTCGTCACCGAGGTCGACGACCTCGCCGAGCTTGCCGCCGGCGGCTCGCTCGCCGGCGTCGTCGCGCAGGGCCTTCGGCTCGACGAGCCGCCGTTCGATCTCGCGAGCGTCGACGTCGCGGGGGCGGCGTTCCTCGGCTGTCGCTTCGCGAGCGCCGAGGTCGAGGGCGCGCTGGTCGAGCGCGGCGCGCTCGTGTTCGGCCGCTTCGCCGACCTGCCCTACGACCCGTACCGGACGCGCCTCTACGACGTGGCCGAGCTGGGTGCGCCGGCCGCCGAGGGCCGCACCGTCGACGAGGAGATCTTCCGGCACTTCCAGGCCGCCGGGCTCGTGCCGAACGTCCTCGAGGCGCTCGCGCAGCGGCTGCACGACCACGCGATCGACGACGCGCTCGGCGACCTCATCGGCGAGACGATGGAGGAGCGCCTGGAGAAGCGGATCGTCGCGATCATGGGCGGCCACTCGATGCACCGCGACGACCCTTGGTTCCGGCCGACCGCCGAGACGGCGCGACTTCTCTCGCGGGCAGGGTTCTTCGTCGTCAGCGGCGGCGGCCCCGGCGCGATGGAGGCCGCCAACCTCGGCGCGCACCTCGCGAACGAGCCCGACGGTGCCCTCGACGCCGCGATCGCGACGCTGGCCAAGGCGCCGTGGGCGACTGACGACGGCTACGTCGAGCGGGCGCACGAAGTGCTCGAGCGGCACCCGGACGGCGGCACGTCGCTCGCGATCCCGACGTGGTTCTACGGCCACGAGCCGAGCAACCTGTTCTCGCCGCACATCGCCAAGTACTTCTCCAACAGCCTGCGCGAGGACGGCCTGCTGGCGATCGCGCTGCACGGCATCGTGTTCGCCCCGGGTAGCGCGGGCACGGTCCAGGAGATCTTCCAGGACGCCGCGCAGAACCGGTACAGCTCGTTCGGCTGGCGTAGCCCGATGGCGTTCCTCGGCCGCGCGCGCTGGGACCCGCCGCAGGGGTCGGTGTACCGCGCGCTCGAGGCGGAGGCGCGCGGGAACGAGAAGACGAAGCCGGAGCACCGCTACGACGACGTGCTGACGCTCTCCGACGAGCCCGCGGACCTCGTCTCGTTCATCCAGAGGACCGAGCCGCAGCCGAAGCCCGCCCGGGGCGACTAGCCCGCGACGGCGAACCGCGAGACGGGCCCGTCGTCGTCCTCGACGACCTCGCCGCGGTCGCGCAGCAGGTCGAGGTGCCCGAGCACCTCCGACAGCGTCAGGTAGGCCTGCGTCACCGCGAGGTTGCCCCACATGCCCGTGGCGATCTCGTGCGCGGTGCGCGGGCCGTCCTCGAGCACGCGGCGGATCTTCGCGGCACGGCGCTCGTGCATCCGGAAGCGGCTCTCGATCAGGTCGCGGTGGTCGCGGACGGGGTCGCCGTGGCCCGGCCACACGACGTCGACGTCCATCTCGGCGGTCTTGCGCAGCGAGTCGAGGTACGCGATGAGCGCGCGCGGCTCGGCCTTCGTGATGAGCGGGTTCGACGAGATGTGGCCGATGAGGTGGTCGCCGCCGAGCATCTCGCGGCGCTCGGCGTCGTAGAAGACCGTGTCGGTGGGGGAGTGCCCGGGGCGGTGATGGACGGAGAGCTTGCGGTCGCGCAGCGCGAGCACCTCGCCGTCGTCGAGCAACCGCGTGACCGTCGACGGCGCGCCCCAGCCGCGGAACGCCGCGCTCACCGCGCGCAGCGCCATGCACGTCTCGTCGCTGACCCCGTGGCGCTTCATGAGCGCCTCGGCGAACTCGTCCTCCTCGTTCATCCGCAGCGAGTACTCCGCGAGCCACGGCCCGAGCGACGCGATCGCGGCGACCTCGGCGCCCGAGCGCCGGGCGAGGATGTCGACGAGGCCCATGTGGTCGATGTGCTGGTGGGTGACGATGATCAGCCCGAGGTCCTCGACGCGGTGGCCGAGCGCGGCGATCGCCTGCTCGAGCTCGTCGAGCGCCTTGCCGCTGTTCGGGCCGGTGTCGACGAGCGTCAGCGGGTCATCCTCGACGAGGTACGTGTTGACCCGGCCGACCATGAACGGCGTCGGGATCGCGATCGTGTGGATCACGTGCGGTAGGCGTGGTGGACGACGTGCGGGCTGTTGACCTTCTCGCCCTCGAGCACGAACTTCGAGAACTGCTCGACCCGGTCGAAGCCGGCGGTCCAGAGCATGCGGCGCCAGGCGCGCGCGTTCGGCCGCCAGAAC
>CADCVT010000208.1 GCA_902806215.1 uncultured Solirubrobacteraceae bacterium
CGGTCGGCGGCCTGGCGCTCGCCGCGCTTGCGGAGGATCTTCGAGGTGATGGCCACGGCCCTTACTGTAGGCTCCGCCGCCCATGGCGTACGTGATCACGGAACCCTGCATCGACCAGAAGGACAACTCCTGCGTGGAGGTCTGCCCGGTCGACTGCATTCACCCGACTCCAGACGAACCCGACTACGACTCGGTCAAGATGCTCTACATCGACCCCGAGGAGTGCATCGACTGCGACGCATGCGTCGAAGCGTGCCCCGTTGATGCCTGCTTCGCCGAGGACCAGGTCCCCGACGAGTGGTCGAAGTACGTGCAGATCAACGCCGACTACTTCAAGTCGAAGTCGTAGGGCGACGGGCACCAAGCCGCTCCGCGACGTCGTAGGTCCCGGGCTCCGGGCCCTCTTCGTCGGGATCAACCCGTCGCTGCGGTCCGCCGAGGCGGGCCACCACTTCGCCCGGCCGGGCAACCGGTTCTGGCCCACGCTGCACGCCGCCGGCTTCACCCCGCGGCGCCTGCGCCCCGACGAGGACGAGGAGCTGCTCGCCCACGGCGTCGGCGTGACGAACCTCGTCGACCGCCCCACCCGTGCCGCCGCCGAGCTGTCCGACGACGAGCTGCGGGCGGCCGCCGAGGCGCTGGCCGTGCTCGTCGCACGCTTCGAGCCGCGGCTCGTCGCGATGGTCGGGGTCACCGCCTACCGGACGGCGTTCTCCCGCCGTGACGCGCAGCTCGGCCTGCAGGACGAGCCGCTCGGAGGCCGCCCGGTCTGGGTGCTCCCCAACCCGAGCGGCCTCAACGCGCACTACCAGCTGCCGGATCTGGCGCGCCTCTACGGCGAGGCGCGCCAGCATGCGGAGGGTCTCTGCCCCGGCGGGATCCCGCCGGGGGTGGGGTGCTAGCCGGCCATGGGGAGCGCCGTGCCGCTCGTCGGCACGGGCGCCGTGGGCAGGTCGCCTCCGACCTGCGACATCGCGAGCACGGGAAGCGGCTGCGGGGTCATCGCGATGATCCCGCGCGCGGCCTGGTGGATCGCGACGGCGGCGGCGTCGTCGGGGTCGGTGACGACGAGCGGCACCCCGGCGTCGGCCTGCTCGCGCAGCGGCATGGTCAGCGGGACCTTGCCGATGAGCGGGACGTCGAGCTCGTCGGCCAGCGCCTGACCGCCGCCCTCGCCGAAGATCTGGAAGCGCTCGCCGGCCGGCGTCGTGAAGCCGGACATGTTCTCGACGACGCCGGCGATCTCGAGGTCGACCTTGTTCGCCATCTCGGCGGCACGGCGGGCGACCTTCTGGGCGGTCGGCTGCGGGGTCGTGACGATGAGGAACTTCGCGTCGGGCAGGAGCTGCGAGAGCGTCATCGACACGTCGCCGGTGCCCGGCGGGAGGTCGACGAGCAGGTGGTCGAGCTCGCCCCACTCGACGTCCTCGAGGAACTGGGTGAGCGCCTTGTGCAGCATCGGCCCGCGCCAGACGACCGCGGAGTCCTCCTGCACGAAGAAGCCGATCGACATCACCTTGATGCCGTTGGACTCCAGCGGCACGATCTTGCGGCGCGCGTTGACCGGTGGCCGGTCGCCGCCGAGGCCGAGCATGCGCGGGATCGAGTAGCCCCAGACGTCGGCGTCGAGCACGCCGACCTTCTTGCCCTCGGCCGCGAGCGCGGCGGCGAGGTTGACGGTCAGCGTCGACTTGCCGACGCCGCCCTTGCCGGAGCCGACGCACAGGACGTTGGCCACCTGGGCGAGCGCGCCCTCGGGCAGCCCGCCGGGGCGGCCGAGCTTGCGCTGCAGCGCGCCCTTCTGCGTCTCGTTGAGGACGTCGAAGCTGACCTCGACGCGGGTCACGCCCTCGAGTGCGGCGACGGCGTCGCGGACGCCGGTCTCGAAGTGGTTGCGGATCGGGCAGCCCGGCGTCGTGAGCGAGACCATGACGGCGACGCTCCCGTCCTCGCGCACGTCGATCGAGCGGACCATGTCCAGCTCGACGATGTTGTCGCGCAGCTCGGGGTCGATGACGGCGCGGAGCGCCTCGCGGATCTGGTCCTGACTCGGCATTACGTCGAGTGTAGAAGCCGCGACCGGCCGTTAAAATGACAACGGGGCGCCCCGGAGAGAACGCCCCGTCATCGGGGGGAGAGGTGGAAGCCGCCCCGGGGGCGGCTTCCCGTTGTGCTCTGGTGCTAGACGAGCGAGGCGACGCGGTTCGTCGCGACCTTGACGGCCTTCGAGCCGGTCAGGGCGACGCCCGAGGCGACGTTCTCGACCTGGGCACCGACGACGTTGAGCTGCGCGACGTACGGCTTGGCGTTGCGCTCGACGCGGTTGGTGCGCTGACGCAGCGTGCGCTCGACGCGGGTGCGCTGCTTCTTGAGCTCGCGCTCGACGCGGTTGCGCGTGGTCGTGCCACGGCGCTCGAACGTCTTGAGCTGACGCTGCAGCTTGGTCGAGTCCGTGTACGTGCCGACGATCTCGACGACGCGGTCACGGGCCTCGAGGGTCGCGCCGACCGAGGTCAGGACGGTGCGCTCGGCGACGTCGCCGACGCGGGTGATCGTGTTCTCGGCGTCACGGCGGACCTCGGCGGCCTCGCGGGCAGCGGCGGTCTGCGTGCGGGCCGTCGCGCGGCTCGCGGTGCGCTGCGCCGAGCGGGTGTTGGCCTTGGCGGCGTTCTGCTTGCGCGAGGCGGCGCTGCGCGTGCCCTGCGTCTTCTTCTGAGCAGCGGTGCGGCTCGGCGTGCGCGGGGTCGTGGTGCGCGAGGCGCTGGTGGAGCGCGAAGCCGACCGCGTGGTCGAAGCCTTACGAGTAGCGGGCTTGCGCGTCGCGGGCTTGCGGGTGGTGCTGCTCTTGCGGGTGGTGGTCTTGGTCTCGGCCATGGTTTCTTAGCCCTCTCCTAAGTTGCTTACATCTAAGTTCGATAGGAAGTCTACCACCGAACACATGTACGTAAACCCCTTGTGCGGATCGGTTACAAGCGGAGCGTATGTTCGCCGCAACATCGGGCCCCGCGAGCCGTCTTCGACGGGTATGCGCCTTGGCTTCGTCGTCGCCCTCCTCGCCGTCGCGGCCACCGTCGCGCCGGCCTCGGCTGCCACCGTGTCACTCGAGGTGGAGCGTCCGGTGCCGTGCGGCAAGGGCTGCGAGGAGATCACCCAGGTTCGCTTCGTCGCCGCAGACGGCGAGCGCAACGACGTCGTCGTGTCTGAGGAGGGGTACGGCGTGGTCACGTTCGCCGACGCCGGCGCCTCTCTCGTCGCGGGTGAGGGCTGCTCGACCGAGCCGGATGGCTCCGTGATCTGCCGCCCGCGCGGGCTGAGGAACATCCAGCTGAGCCTCGGGGACGCGGACGACCGCCTGGACGCACGGACGGGCGTGCGCGCCGACGGCGGCCCCGGCGCGGACCGGCTCGCGGGCGGAGGGACGCTCGACGGCGGCCCCGGCGACGACCTCCTCGTCGGCAGCGGGATCCTCATCGGGGGGCTCGGGGCGGACCGCCTGGAGGGCGACGACGGACCCCAGAACCTGACCGGAGACCCCGCCGAGGGCCCGTTCTCCCCTGACGTGATGCACGGAGGCGGCGGTGTCGACACCATCGCCTACGAGCGACGCACGACGCCCATCGTGGTCGACCTCGCCAAGGCCGAGGGCCAGGGCGGCGCGGGCGAGGGCGACGTCGTCACCGGGGTCGAGAACGTCGTCGGCAGCGATGCCTCCGACGTCCTGCGGGGCGACGAGGGGCCGAACCGCCTCGACGCCCACTGGCTTGGCGCGCCGATCACGGGAGGCAGCGGCGACGTCATCGACGGCCGCGGCGGCGTCGACCTCCTGTGGGGCGGCTCCGGTCCCGACGCGATCGACGGGGGCGCGGGTGACGACGTGGTCTGGGGACACGGCGGCCGGGACCGCGTCGCCGGGGGCGACGGCGACGACCGGCTCCTGCCCGGCAGCCACGCCGACCCGGGCGACCGGATGGCGTGCGGCGCCGGCAGCGACGAGGTCGTCGCGCCGGACGTCCGCGACGTGGTCGGCGCCGACTGCGAGGCGACCGACATCTCCAGCCTCTCGTTCCTCCAAGGCGGTGCCGTGCGCCGGACGGCCTCGGGCGGGTTCGTCGTCCCGGTGCGGCGCGCGCTGAAGAGCGCACCGCCGTCGTGCAGGCTGATCGTGCGCGTCGTCGGCGCGCGCTCCACACGGGTCTCGTCACGCGTCACGATCTCCCGCTTCGGCCGCCGGAGCGTGCGTGTCTCCAGGCGCGCGCGACGCCCGCGCAACGTCCCGGCGCCGCCGCCGGGCTACGTCCGCGTCGTCGCCCAGTCGCGCGACTGCGACGCGTACCTGCCGCGCCCAGTCGGCTACACGATCGCGCTGCGCTAGGCCGCGCGGCGGGCGGTCCGGGCGAGCCAGAGGTCCGGCGCCTCGATCTCCCCGAGCGTGGGGAGCGAGCCGGGGCTCGACCAGACGCGGTTGAGCGCCTCGATGCCGCCGGCGTCGACGACCGCGTCGCAGAACGCGCGGCCGAGCTCGTACTGCTTCATCTTCATCTCGAGCCCGAGGAGCTTCTCGAAGAGCACCTGCGCCGGCTTCTTCTCGCGCCGGCGCTTGTTGAGCGCCTCGCGCAGCTCGTCGAGCGACGGGAGGATGTCGCGGCCGACCGCGTCCATGACGTGCTCGGCGTGGCCCTCGACGACCGCCATCGTCGCCTGGACGGCGTCGATGATCGCCATCCGCTCGGGGCCCGCGACGAGCGTCACCAGGCCACCCTCCTTCAGGCGGTCGAGCGACGGCGGCTGCTTGATCAGCGTGAGCGGGTCGAACTTCACGTCGACACTCTCGAGCAGCTGGCGCAGGTGCCCGGCGAGGTGCTCGCGCAGCCACGGGACCGACGTGAACTGCACCGCGTGCGTGACCTCGTGGACGCAGACCCACGCGACGAGCTCGGCCTCGTCGACCTCGAGCCGCTCGGCGGACTCGCGCAGGTTCGGGGCGACCATGAGCAGGCGCTCGGGCGCGTCGGCGTCGAGCAGGACGAGCTCGTACTGCCCGAGCACGCGCTGGGCGAGGTAGCCGGTCAGGCCGCCGATCTCCGCGCCGACGAGCACGCCGCCGATCGCTGCGGTGAAGCCCGGCTTGTTGAGCTTCTCCCCGAGCGGGTCGAGCATCGCCTTCATGCCCGTGTGGTTGATCTCGAGCCACGTCTTGCGGTCGACCGCCATCGGGGGCGGGATCGGCCGCAGCGGCGTCATGCCGGTGTAGGCGCGGATGCGCTCGATCGCGTCGAGGGCGACGGCGTCGAGGTCGCCGGCGAGCGACACGCCTCCGGGAGGCTGTCCGGCGACGAAGCCGCCGATCCTGCGGGCAAGCGTCCAGTCGATCATCTACCGAGAACTCCGATCAGGTCTTCGATGCCCTGCTCGGTGCGCGCGGCGACGACCGGCGCGTGGGGCTCGAGGTCGAGCGGGCAGTCCAGCGGACCGTCCCCGCAGCCGGGGAAGACGACGTGGGCGCCGCTCTCGCGCACGATGAACTGCCCGGCGGCGCAGTCCACCGCGCGGGTGTTCCACAGGGTGAGCATCCCGTCGACGCGCGTGTTGGCGACCTGGCAGAGCGAGATGGCGACCGAGCCGATCGCGCGGATGCGATGCACGCGCTCCTCGAGGCGGCCGATGTGCGGGGCGATCCAGCGCGGGTCCGACGACTCGATCGCGACGACCTCGAGCTTGCCGTCCTTGGTGCGGCGCTCGGGCGGCGGGTCCGGCAGCGGCTCGCCGCAGAACAGCACGCCCTCGCCCGCGCGCGCAACCCACTCCTCCTCGGTGCCGAGGTCGAGCACGTAGCCGAACTCGACGTCGGCCATCGAGAACCCCGACGCGACCGCGATCGACAGGCCGACGTGCGGCAGCCCGCGCTTGGCGTTGAGCGAGCCGTCGATCGGGTCGATGACGACCGTCACGTCCTCGCTGCCGAAGTCGACGAGGCCGCGCTCCTCGCTGACCGCCTGGAACCGGGCGCCGGCGTCGTGCAGCTTCTCGAGCTCGCGGAAGACGCCGTCCTCGGACTCCTGGTCGATGACCAGCGTGCGGTCGCCGCCCTCGCCGATGACGCCGGTCTCCTCGATGCGCTCCTTGCTCGTCGGGTGCTCGCGCATCACCGCGCGCAGCCCGTCCGCCGCCCGACGGCAGGCGCCGAGCCAGTCGGCGGTCAGAGCGTCGGGAGAAACGGTCACTCGCCCATACGATAGGCGGATGCCTGCGCGGCTCGACGTGTTGACGGCGGCCCAGCGCCGTGCGGTGACCCTGGAGGGGTCGCCGCTACTCGTGCTGGGCGCGCCCGGGACGGGCAAGACCCGCGTGCTGGTCGAGCGTTTCGCGTGGCTCGTCGATCAGGGAGTGCCGCCGGAGGACCTCCTGTTCGTCACCGCGAGTGATGGCGCCGCCGGAGCCCTGCGGCGCCAGGTCGAGGACCTGCTGACGCCGCCGTTCGGGGAGCTCGCCGTCGTCAGCGTCCCCGATCTCTGCGTCCGGATGCTGCGCGAGCACGCGCCCGCCGCCGGCGTCGACCCGTTCTTCGTCCCCGCCACCCCGGCCGACCGGCTGGCCCTGCTGCTCGACCGCGTCGAGCAGCTCACGTTGCGCCAGCACGACTTCCTCGGCAACCCGGCGGCGCTCCTCGGCTCGGTCATCGAGCGGATCGACCGCTGCAAGCTCGAGCTCGTCTCGAGCGACGACTACACGACCTGGGCGGCCGGCCTGGAGGGCGACAAGGGCGAGCGCGAGCGCGAGTTCGCGCAGCTCTTCTGCGACCACGACCGGCTGCTGGCCGAGGAGGGGACGCTCGACGGCGGCGACCTCGTCCTGCGGACGCTCGGGCTGCTCGCCCACAAGCCGGAGCTCGCCGAGCGCTTCCGCCACGTGCTCGTCGACGAGTACCAGGACCTCGACCTCGCGCACCGCGAGCTGCTCGACCGCGTCGCCGCCCACGACCGCCTGACCGCCGCCGGCGACGACAACGGCGCGGTGACGCGCTTCCGCGCCGCCGCGACGAAGAACCTGCGCGACTTCACCGCCAAGCGCCCTCAGGCCGTGGTCGTCGCGCTCGAGCGCTCGTTCCGCTCGCGCGAGCAGGTGCTCGAGGCCGCCCGCGCGGTCGTCGAGCCGATCACCGAGCGGCTCGGGCTCCCCAAGCCGGAGGCCGCGCCCGGCGGCGACGTGCGCTTCTGGCGCTGCGCGAACGAGCGCGCGCAGGCGCAGGGCGTCGCGGCGGAGATCGAGCGGCTGATCCGCGAGGGCGAGCGCCCCGAGCGGATCGCCGTGCTCGTGCGGTCGGTGCGCAACGAGGGTCAGGCGGTCGGCGTGGCGCTGGAGGAGCGCGCGGTGCCGTACCGCGTCATCGGGGCGGCGGCGTTCTTCCAGCGCGCGGAGGTCCGCGACGTCCTGGCGTGGCTGCGCCTGCTCGCCGACCCGGGTGATGCGGGGGCGGCGGTGCGCGCGCTCGCGCGCCCACCGATCGAGCTGCGCTCGGCCGACCTCGCGCGCTGCATCCAGATCGCCCGGCGGCGCAAGCTCGACATGGTCAG
>CADCVT010000209.1 GCA_902806215.1 uncultured Solirubrobacteraceae bacterium
CCCTCCGCGTCGACGACGCGCACGCGCAGGGTCACGTTGTAGCGCTCGATCGACGAGCGGTCGGCGGTCGGCGCCTCGTAGCGCCCGGCCCAGAACGAGCGCGGCAGGCTCGCCGGATCGAACCGTCCGCGCGCGGTCTGCGGCGCGGCGCCGGCCCCACTCGCGATCGCGCGGAAGTCGCCGTCGCGCGGCTCGGGGCCGGGCGCGACCTGGATCTCCCAGCGGTAGCCCGACGAGCGCTTGGCCGCCACGGCGGCGGTGATGTCCACGGCGCCCGACCGCGTCGGGTTGAACTCGTCGTACCAGTCGGGCGTGCGGATGTCCGCCGTCGGCGGGATCGCCCCGTCGCGCACGGCCTCCATCGCCTTGGCGACGTTGGGGCGCCCGTAGCCGTACTGGATGTTGAACTCGCGGTCGCCGGCGCCCTGGAAGCACGTCGGGCACGGCAGCGGCCCGATGAAGCTCGCGGTCGAGCGCACGACCTGCAGCACCTCGTTGGCGTCCAGCGGGCGGCCGAACTGCAGGCCGGCGGAGTGGACCATGGCCGCGACGCCCGCCTGGATCGGCGTCGACTGCGACGTCGACCCGTCGTCGGAGGCGACCGAGAACAGCGAGTGCGGCCCGTACGAGGTCACCGACGAGCGCGCGCGGAACGTCGTCGTCAACGCGTCGTTGGGCTGGGTGCGCCCGCCGCGGTTGGACTGGTCGGCGACCGACCCGTTGCCCGGCCACACGCGCGCGAAGCGCATGCCGTCCTGGTGGTCGGCGGACTCGAAGTCGTTGGACGCCCACACGATCACCGCGCCGTTGTCGTGCGCGTAGTCGATCGCCTGCTGCATCGCCGTCGACTGGCCGAGGCTCGCGACGACGAGGCAGAGCACCTTCGCGCCGCTGTCGACCGCGTAGACGATGCCCTCGGCGATCCGGTCCGGGCGGTCGATCGCCTCGTCGCCGAGCTTGACCGACAGGAACCGGCAGTTCGGGCACACGCCCGCTCCGAAGAGCCCGTTGTCGGCCTGCCCGGCGATGACGCGCTGCTCGCCGTTGGCGTGCTCGTAGCGCGACTGGTCGGTCTGCGGGTCGTTCGTGTCGCGGTGGAAGTTCCACCCGGAGACGTCGTCGGCGTAGCCGTTGCCGTCGTCGTCGCGGCCGTCGGAGAAGGAGACGATGAGGTCCTCCGGCGTGATCCCGCCCGCGGTCTCGGTGTGCAGGAGCGGCTTCTTGACCCGCGGGTCGTCCTTGAAGTCGAGCGCGGTGAAGACGCCGTCGCCGTCGCAGTCGTCCTTGCCGCACGACGGCGTCGGCAGCTCCGCGGCGTTGACGAAGGCCTGGCGGCGCAGGTCGCGGGCGCTCGGCCGGCGCCAGTTCACGCCGCCCTCCATGTACGCGACGACGACCTCGGGCGAGCCGCGCCCGAACTCGCGCCAGGCGCGGTTGACGCTCATGCCCGCGGCCTCCTCCGGGTCCGTCGCGAGCGGCGCGGACTGGGGGATGCAGTCGAAGAGGTACCACTGCTGTGCGTTGTAGGAGGCCTCGCCGGTGCGCTCGGGATCGGCGTAGTCGGGGTCGTTGGGGCCGTCGATCTGCGACGTGCAGCGGCCGCCGGGGCCCTTCGCGCCGGTTCCGCCGCCGGGCGGGCGGCCGCTGCCCGAGCCGCCGTCGCCGCCTCCGCCGTCGTCGCCGGTGAGGCCGCCGCCGGGAAGCGGAGGCGCCTGTCCGGCGCTCGGCCCGGCGACGAGCAGCGCGAGCAGGAGCAGCGGCGCGGCGACGAGGGCGATCGGACGAGGGCGAGGGGGCACGGCGGGGTGGTACATCTGTACCAAGCGTTGCGCCGCCGTGCGCCACACGCCTGCGAGGATGCAGCCGATGCCCACCGCCGACACCACGGAGGCAACGCCGCAGCCGCGGCGCGAAGCGCTGGTCGAGGCCGCGCTGCGGGTGCTGCTGCGCGAGGGGCCGCGCGGGCTGAGCCACCGGGCCGTCGCGGCGGAGGCGTCGCTGCCGCTGGCGGCGACCACCTACTACTTCTCCTCCAAGGAGGAGCTGCTCGAGGAGGCGCTGCGCCGCGTCGCGGGGGAGGAGGCCAAGCGCCTGGAGGCGATGACGAGCGAGCTCGCCGACGGCGACGTCCGCGCCGCCGGCGCGGGACTCGGGGCCCGCGCGCTCATCGCCGAGCACCCGTCGATGCTCCTGAAGTTCGAGATCTACCTCGAGGCCGCCCGGCGGCCGGCGCTGCGCGCGTGCTGCGCGGCGTGGATCGAGAGCTTCCGTGGCCTCGCCGAGCTCGTGCTGCGCGCGGGCGGCGCGGCCGACCCGGCGCAGGGCGCACGCGTGCTCGTGGCGACGATCGACGGGCTGATGGTCCAGCGCCTGGCGACCTCGTCCGATCCCCCCGACGAGGCCACGCTCGAGGCGGACCTCGCGAGGGTCCTCGGCGCGCTGCTGCCGGACTCCGCCTGACCCCCCGCCCGCCCGGTCCGCGCCTACTAGTCGTAGAAGCGCGAGACGGAGACGGCGGTGATCCGCCGCGTCTTGCGTGAGACGTCGAACACCGTCTGGTCGCGTCCGATCGCCGAGCCGTTGGACCTGCCCCTCGTGAAGCATGCGCGCTGCGTGCGCGTGCGCGAGACGCGGAACTCGCGGCAGCTCACCCCGCGGATCGACGAGCGCAGCTTGCGCTCGGGGGTGCCGACGCCGACTCCGCCGGCCGTCCGCTCCTTGCCGCTGCGGGTCGCCAGGCGCGTGACGATGTCGGGCGAGCCGGGCTCGGGCTTGCGGAACTCGACCTTGATGCGCGTCGCGTTGTAGTACCAGTGCACCTCGCGCCCGCCGTTGTCGTCGGTCCGCGTGTCCTTGGTCGTCGGGTTGCCGAGCACGCTCACGACCTCCTGGGTGGTCATGCCGAGCTTCGCCCCGGCCAGGCCGAGATCCGGCTCGAGCACCGCGGGCGCCACCGCCGGGCCGACGAGCGAGCCGGTCAGCGCGAGGCCGGCGATGAGCGTGAGCCTGCGCGTCCGCATCAGCGCTCCAGCGTCCCGCGCCAGGAGACGATGCCGCGCGCCGGTTTGACGGTGCACGCGTTCGTCGTCTCGGTGAAGTAGACGTCGAGCTTGCGCGCGGTCTGCCGGCCGTCCACGTCCTCGGGGCTGTTGAGCTTGACCGAGTAGCGCTGGCGCGTGTCCGCCGGCTCCTCCTTGCTGGCGCAGCCGGTCTTCCCGGTCGACGTCGCCTCGAGCACGTTCGGCCGGTCGCTCGGCTCGAGCGTCAGCGTCTTGAAGGCGCCGGAGTCGAGCTCGCGGCGCATCTGGACGGTGCAGTCGCTCCCCGTGCACTGGGTCGTGAACGTCCACTGCGACTCGCGCGGGAACTCGTCGTCGACGGTGGTGTTCTCGCCCTCGTAGTCGGACTCCTTGAGCTTCATCGTGTACGTGCCCTCTGCGGTGACGACACCGCTCGGAAGCGGCGTGGCCGCGGTCTCCGTCGGGGTCCCGGTGTCGTCCGGTGGAGTGGTGGGCGGGGCGGCGACGGTCGTCGTGACGGTCTCCACGACGGTGCGCGTCTCCTCGTCGCCGCCGCAGGCGCCGAGGAGCACTGCGACAGCGATCATCGAGATTCCGGTCGAACGCAGCATGGGCGGGAGGTGCCCAGGCGCGGGTCGGACGAAACCGGCTCGCTCAGCCGTGCGCGGCAAGCCGGCGGCCGTCGTCGACGCTGCCCGGGCCGAGCTCGAAGGGGTGATGACCGACCTGCGCGCCGCGATCGCGGCGAGCGGTCACCTCACGAGATCGATCGAGTCACGCCGAGCGGCATGACAGGATCGCGCCGATGACCGATCCGCTGAACTGGGGAGACGGCGACTACGCGAGGACCGCCGAGACGCTCATGCCCGCCGCCGAGGTGCTCGTCGAGGCGGCCGGCGTCGGCGAGGGCGACGACGTGCTCGACGTCGCCTGCGGGACGGGCAACGTCTCGCTCGCCGCCTCGCAGCGGGGCGCGCGGGTGACCGGGGTCGACGGCGCCGACGTGCTGGTCGACGCCGCGCGCGAGCGCGTCCCCGGCGGGGAGTTCCACGTCGGCGAGGCGGAGGCGCTTCCGGTCGACTACGGGGCGTTCGACATCGCGCTCAGCGCGTTCGGCGTGATCTTCAGCCCCGACCCCGACCGGGCCGCCGCCGAGCTCGTCCGCGCGACGAGGGCCGGCGGCCGCATCGCCATCACGACGTGGGACCCCGCGGGCGCGATCCACACGGCCGGCACGATGCTCGCCGCCGAGGTGTTCCCGCCGCGCTCCGACCCGCCGCGCTGGGGCGACGCGGCGTGGGTGACCGCGCTGCTCGAACGCAACGGGGCCGACGACGTCGTGGTCGGCGAGGAGCAGCTCACGTTCGCGGCCAAGTCCCCGGCGCACTGGTTCGCCGAGCAGGAGGAGCACCACCCGGTATGGCGGTGGGGGAGGCGGCAGCTCGACGACACAGGCTGGGAGCGGCTGCGTGCGCGGAGCGTTGCCGTCCTCGCCGACGGCAACGAGGACCCCGCCGCGTTCCGCACGACGAGCCGCTACCTCGTGATCACCGCCCGCCGCCCGGAGGCCTGATGCCCTACGACGAGGACCTCGCGAACCGCATCCGCGAGCTGCTCGGCGGCGACGCCGACGTCACTGAGAAGCGGATGTTCGGCGGCCTGGCGTTCCTCACCGGCGGCCACATGGCGGTCGCGGTCAGCGGCAAGGGCGGGCTCATGGTCCGCGTCGACCCTGCCGAGACGGAAGCCCTGCGCGAGAAGCCCGGCGCCGGCCCGTTCGAGATGCGCGGGCGCGTCCTCGACGGCTGGCTGCGCGTCGACGCCGACGCCGTCCGTACGAAGCGCCAGCTCGAGCCCTGGGTGAAGCGAGGCGCCGTCTACGCGCGCTCGCTCCCGACCAAGGACTAGGCGGCGACCTCGCGGCGCGCGATCCGCCATGTGCCCACCAGCAGCGGCAGCAGCATCCAGATCGCAAGCGCGGTGCCGGCGCGCGCCCACTGCGTCGAGCTCATGACCTCTTCGGGCATCGGGCCGAGCGCGAGGCGCGTGTCGAGCCACGGCGCGGCGTTCTCGAAGAACGACAGCGTCGCGATCCCGGTCCACGCGATCGGCAACGCGAACAGCGCGACGATCGCCGGGGCCGAGGCGAGCAGGACCATGCCGAACGCGACGCCCGTGAGCATGCCGCCGACCAGGTAGACGGCGGTCTGGCCGATGAGCGGCGCGGCGTCGGTCCAGGCGCCCTCGGCGGGTGACGCGACGAGCGCGCCCGCGGCGACGACGCCCGCGAGCATGGCGAGCATCCCGAGGGCCAGGACGACGCTCGCGACGAGCTTGGCGGCGACGACGCGCGAGCGCACCGGCACCAGCGCGAACGTGATCATCCCCGTCCGCTGCGACCACTCCGAGGTGATCAGCAGGACGCCCGCGATCGGCAGCAGGACCGCTGCCGGCATCACCGCGTTGCTGAACAGGGCGGCGAAGGTCCGGTCGGCCTCCTCGCCGGTGACGATGGCGACGATCACGACGAGGACGGTGAGCGCGACCGTCGCCGCCTGCATCCAGAAGCCGGCCCGGGTGTCGACGATCTTGCGCAGCTCGACGCCGACGAGGCGCCCGAGGCCCGGGCGCGCGTACGCGCCTTCGGTGTGGAGGCGAATCGGTGCGGTGAGAGTGCTCATGCGGTGGCTCCTGCCAGCTCGGGGTTGGTCGGGTCGGTCTGCGGTGCGCCGGCGGTCAGCTCGAAGAAGAGGCGTTCGAGGCCCGCGTCGTCGGAGGGCGCCAGCCGGCGCAGGACGACGCCGCCGGCCATCGCCGCGCGGGCGACGGCGTCGGGGTCGGCCTCGACCAGACGGCCGTCGCCGGTCGCCGGATGCGCGGTCAGCCCCGCGCGTTCGAGCGCGGCGTCCAGGCCCGCCAGGTCGTCTGCCTCGGCGATCGTCCCCGACTCGGTCAGCAGCTCGGCGCGGGTGCCCTGCGCCCGGATCCGCCCGCCGCCGATGATCATCATCCGGTCGGCGACGGCCTCGACCTCGACCAGCAGGTGGGAGGAGAGCAGCACGGTGCCGCCCCGGTCGGCGAAGCCGCGCAGGAGCCCGCGCATCCAGCGCATGCCCTCAGGATCGAGGCCGTTCGCCGGCTCGTCGAGGATCAGGACCTCGGGGTCCCCGAGCAGCGCGTGCGCCAGGCCGAGGCGCTGCCGCATGCCGAGCGAGTACGCGCCGACCCGGCGCCGTGCCGCGGCCTCGTCGAGGCCGACGAGCGCGAGCAGGTCCTCCACGCGCTCGTCGGGCACGCCCATGACGCGAGCGGACACGGCGAGCGCCTCGCGGCCGCGGCGCCCGGCGTGCTGCGCCGACGCGTCGAGCAGGATCCCGACGCGGCGGCCCGGGTTGGGCAGATCGCGGTAGCGCCCGCCGAGGATCCGGGCCTCCCCCGCGTCGGGCTCGACCAGCCCGACGAGCATCCGCATCGTCGTGCTCTTGCCCGCGCCGTTGGGGCCGAGGAAGCCCGTGATCGTCCCCGTCTCGCACCGGAACGTGACGTCGGAGACGACAGTCTTGCCGCCGAGTCGCTTGGTGAGGCCTTCGCTTTCGATCATGCCGTCACCCTCGCGGCCGGCGGGCGCCGCGACCACTGCCCGTGGGCTACGGCCGCCCAGTCCCGAGGCGGTCGCCGGTCCCGACTTTGGTAGGGGGTCGACAGCGGGCCTAGGGTTCATCCTCGAGCCATGCCGCCCGACGCGACAGCACGCCTCACCCGCGGTCTGTCCGGCTGGCTGAGCGCGTCGCTGCCGGCGGTCGTGGCCGACCCGCCCGGATGCCGTCGCCGCCGGCGCGATCTGCTCGCCGACGCCTTGACGTACCTCTTCGCGCTCGCCGTCGGGACCGCCACGCTCGTGACCACGTGGGAGATCCACCCGCCGTGGCTGCGCGTCGTCGCGATCGTCGTCGGGATCGGCGCGATCGTCGCGCTGCACTGGCGGCGCAGCCATCCGTCCGCCGTCGGGATTGGCGTCGCCGCGGTGTCCGTCGTGTTCATCACCGCGTCGGGCGCGAACCTCGTCGCGCTCTTCAACGCCGCGGTCCGCGCGCGCGGGCGCGACCTCGCGATCGTCGTCGGGCTCATGCTCGCGTGGTCGGTCGCGAACCCGCTGCTGTATCCGGACGAGGATTTCGTGTCGGACGGAGGCGCGAGCCTGCTGCTGACCGCGATCGCGGTCGGGTGGGGGCTCTACGCGCGCGCCCGCCGCGAGCTGCTGCAGTCGCTGCGCGACCAGGCCGCGGGCGCCGGCGACGAGGCGCGCGCGGCGGAGCGCCAGCGGATCGCCCGCGAGATGCACGACGTCCTCGCCCACCGGCTGTCGCTGCTGTCGGTGCACGCGGGCGCGCTCGAGTTCAATCCCGACGCCTCCCCGGAGGAGGTCGCCGAGGCGGCCGGCGTGGTCCGCCAGAGCGCGCGCTCGGCACTCGACGAGCTGCGCGGGGTGATCGGCGTCCTGCGCGAGGACGGGACCGAGACCCTGACCCAGCCGCCGCAGCCGACGCTCGCCGACCTTCCCGCGCTCGTCGAGGAGTCGCGGGCGGCGGGGATGCGCATCACCGCTCGGCTCGAGCTGGGCGACGCGCCGCCGCCGGCCGCCCTGGGGCGCACCGCCTATCGGATCGTCCAGGAGGGCCTGACCAACGCGCGCAAGCACGCGCCCGGCGCCGTCGTCACGCTCGACGTCGAGGACGCCGGGGGCGCGCTGCGGATCGAGGTGCGCAGCCTCGCGCCGGTGGCCGTCGCGGCGGCCCCGCTCCCCGGCGCCGGGACCGGCCTGATCGGCCTCGCCGAGCGGGTCTCGCTCGCCGGCGGCGAGCTCGAGCACGGCGTCGACCCGGACGGCGCGTTCGTCCTGCGCGCACGGCTGCCGCGATGATCCGCGTCCTGCTCGTCGACGACGACGCGCTCGTGCGCTCGGGCCTGCGGATCATGCTCGCCGGCGCCGCGAGCATCGAGGTCGTGGGGG
Source organism: uncultured Solirubrobacteraceae bacterium (assembly GCA_902806215.1). Taxonomy (GTDB): domain Bacteria; phylum Actinomycetota; class Thermoleophilia; order Solirubrobacterales; family Solirubrobacteraceae; genus CADCVT01. The sequence goes on from CADCVT010000209.1 coordinate 8,032, forward strand.
AGGCCGCCGACGGCCGCGAGGTGCTCGCCGCCGTCGACCTGCACCGCCCCGACGTCGTCCTCATGGACATCCGCATGCCGCAGCTCGACGGGATCGCGGCGACCCGCCTCCTCGCCGCCCAGCCCGACGCACCGGCGGTCGTCGTGCTGACGACGTTCGACGCCGACGAGCTCGTCCTGCGCGCGCTCCAGGCCGGCGCGGCGGGGTTCCTGCTCAAGGACACGCCGCCGCCCGAGATCGTCCGCGCGATCGAGCTCGTCCACGCCGGCGACGGCATGCTCTCGCCGACGGTGACGCGCCGGCTGATCGCGATGGTCGCCGGCGACTCCGACGCGGGAGCGCGCACCGATCACGCCCGTGAGCGGCTGGCGACGCTGAGCCCGCGCGAGCGCGACGTCGCCCTCGCGGTCGGGCAGGGCCAGGGCAACGCGGAGATCGCCGCCGCGCTCCACCTCTCGGTCGCGACCGTCAAGGGCCACGTCTCGCGCCTGCTCGACAAGCTCGAGGTCGACAACCGCGTGCAGATCGCGCTGCTCGTCCAGGCCGCGGGCGACGCCCCCTCGACGTGAGCGTCCACGCGCCCATCGGCCGTGTGTCGAACATCGTTGCGTTCGCTTCAGGTCTGTGCTGGCCGGGACGACAGATGCGGCAGTGACCCCCGAAACCGCACAGCTCATCCCGCGTGAGGCCGCCGTATGCGTCTTCGAACGCTCCTGGCACGCGACGCCGAACAACGTGTCGCGGTCGCGCCGCGCCCTGCTCGCGACCCTCCGTGAGGAGGAGCTCGCCGAGCCGGTCCTCGACACCATCGGCCTCGCGGTCGCCGCGGTGACCACGAACACCGTCTACCACGGGTATGTCGGTCGTCGCATCGGCCAGTTCCAGATCACGGCAGCGACCGAGGCCGACGCGATCAAGGTCACCGTGGAGGACGACGGCTGCGGCTTCGACGAGCAGACCGCGCCGGTCTCCGGCCGCGGCCGCGGGCTCGTCGCGTCGCTCGCCAACCACGTCGAGACCACCAGCCGCTCCGGCGGCGGCACGGTCACGACGATGTGGTTCGCACGCACGGCCTAGTCGGTCCGCTCGCTCCATCCGGTCACGGCTCCGAGCGGAGTCCGGCGGGCGCTTGTACCCGCCGATCGTGCGGGACGCGTGTGACTAGACCGCGCATCACCTTCTTGCGCCCGCCGGTTTGGGTGCACCGCTCCGCGCAGCGCTTGTCGGCCTAGCACCCGCGAAGGCTACCGCCGGAGTCTCCGGCCGCGCCAGTCCAGCATTCGAACCCGGACCACGGCGAAGGCACGCTAGGAGTCGCGGCGCAGGATGAGCGTCTCCTTGTTAGGGGCCTCGTCCGAGAACAGCGCGAGCTTGCCGGGCACGCAGGAGATGAGCGTCCCGTGGAACGAGTGCAGCACGAGCTCGAGCGCCTGCTCCAGCGGCAGCTCCGACCCGTCTAGCTCGTCGTCCTCGGACACGAGGAAGCAGGTCTCCGGAGCGCCTCCCCACGCGAGCGCCTGGGCCATCTCCGCCGGCTCCCTCGTCGCGACGGCCGTCGCGTACCGCGCGTCGAGCCACGCGAAGTGCGCGAGCTTGGCCCGCAGCTTGCGCCGTAGCTTCTCGTCTTCGAGCGAGTCGAGAAAGCGAGGCCGATGCTCCCGCGCGACGAAGCGGGCAAGCCCCTGCTCGTGCTGCTCGCGCGTCGCCGCCCTCGCCATCGACCGGTCCTCCTCGCGCCACTCGCGCGGCGCAAGCCCGCCGCGCACGAACGACCACTCGTACCACGCCACGAGAGCGAAGGTGATCTCCTCGAGGCGATCCTCGGCGACCGGGTGCGGCATGCCGATGACGTCGCGGTCGACGTGCTCGAGATAGGCGATCACGTCGCGGGCGGCGTCGTCAGGGTCGTCGGCGTCGCGGAGCCGATCGACGACGCCCACCAGGTAGCCGTCGTACTCGTCCCACGCTCGGGGGTTGTGCGAGACCCCGATCGGGTCCCAGGCGGACATGAGGATGCACCGCAGCTCGCGCTCGCCGCGCTCCCTCCACCACCGTCGCCAGCCGTCGTCGTCAGACACCGACCCGGTCAGCGTAGGAGCAGCAGCCACACGCGGGTGAGCTCGTCGGTGAGCTCGTCGAGCGAGCGGCGCTGGCGCTTCGGCGTCACGAGGTGGTCGACGAGCGTCTCGGACGCCCCTCCGGCCATGACGAGCGTCACGAGGCCCGGGTCGCCGATGTCGATCGTCCCGCGGCGCGACCACAGCTCCAGCCGCTCGTTCATGCCGGCCGCGAACGCGCGGATGACGTCGCGCCGGTGCCGCTCGAGCTCGGGGCTCACGCCGACGACCTCGAGCTGCGTGATGCGTCCCTTGCGCTCATCGCGCACGAGCGGCCCGAGGTACGCGGCGATGCCCCCGCGGACGAGCGGCGCGACGTCGTCGGCGTCCCGGTCGAGCGCCGCCCACACGCCCGAGGCGACGTCGCCGATGATCTCGTCGTAGACCGCCGTCAGCACCGGCTCGCGCCCGCCGAACAGCTCGTAGAGCGAGCGGGTGGCGACGTTCGCGCGCGCACACAGCGCCTCGATCGACGTCGCTGCGTAGCCGTCGGTGCCGAACAGCTCGAGGGCCGCGTCGAGCAGGCGCCGGCGCCGCTGCTCGTCGCGCTCCTCGCGCTCGAGCCCGCGCCAGCGGCGGGCGACGGGGGTAGCGGCTGGCCCGCTCTCGCTCATCGCTCCACGGTACCGGACGTGGTTGATATCGAAACGATGTCATGTCAACATGACATCGGATCAACTTCGAGAGGACCGCCGTGCCGTATCTCGTCAAGCCCGAGGACCAGGCTCCACCGACCGCGGACCGCCTCGATCCGAACCCCCGCCTGCCCCGCGCGTGCGTCATCGGCGCCGGGTCCTCCGGCATCGCGGCGGCGAAGGCGCTCTACGCCGCGGGCGTCCCGTTCGACGTCTTCGAGCGCGGGCCGGTCATCGGCGGCAACTGGGTCTTCGACAACCCGAACGGGGTGTCGGCCTGCTACCGGCACCTCGAGATCAACACGTCCTGCCCGCGGATGGCGTACTCCGACTTCCCGATGCCGGAGTACTACCCCGGCTACGCGCGGCACTGGGAGATCCGCGACTTCTTCGAGCGCTACGTCGACCACTTCGGCTTCCGGCACACGATCACGTTCGACACGGAGGTCGAGCACGTCACGCGGCGCGCGGACGGCGTGTTCTTGGTCGATCTGTTCGGCCCGGGCGGGCGCGAGACCCGCGAGTACGACGTCGTGCTCGTGTGCAACGGCCACCACTGGGATCCGCGGTGGCCCGAGCCGGCGTATCCGGGGACGTTCGACGGCGAGCAGATCCACGCACACGACTACCGGGACTCCGACGTCCTCGAGGGCCGCGACGTGCTGGTGGTCGGCATGGGCAACTCGGCGATGGACATCGCGGTCGAGGCGAGCTACGTCGCGCGTACGACGACGATCTCGGTGCGGCGCGGGCAATGGGTGCTGCGCAAGACGCTCAACGGCAAGCCGGTCGACCAGCGGGCGCTGCCGGCCCGCGCGCCGTGGCGCCTCAAGCAGCTCGGCTACCGCTACCTCGCCAAGCGGTCCGGCGACCCCGCCGCGATCGGGCTGCCGCGTCCCGACCACGAGCCGGGCGAGAGCCACCCGGTGCAGTCCGACCGCTTCTTCGACCGCGTCGCCGACGGCAGGATCGCGCCCGCTCCGGGGATCGACCGCCTGGCCGGCGACCGCGTCGTCTTCAGCGACGGCAGCGAGGCGAGGGCCGACCTCGTCGTGTGGTGCACGGGCTACAAGGTCACGTTCCCGTTCTTCGACGCGAACTTCGTCTCGGCCCCGGACAACGACCTGCCGCTCTTCAAGCGCACGCTGCATCCGGACGTCCCCGGGCTCTTCTTCATCGGTCTGCTCCAGCCGCTCGGCGCGGTGATGCCGCTGGCCGAGGCGCAGTCGGCGTGGGTCGCCGAGCTGCTCGCCGGGCGCTACCTGCCGCCGTAGCGCAGGACCATGCGCCGGGCGATGGCGGCCGAGCATGAGGCCATGGCGCGCCGGTTCTACGCGTCGCCGCGGCACACGATGGAGGTCGACTTCGACGGGTACCTGCTCGAGCTCGCACGCGAGCGCCGCCGCGGAGCGCGGCGGGCCGCGAAGGCCGGTCATCCGCTGGCCTTCCCGCCGCGGGCCCGCGTCGCCGACCGCGAGCCGGTGGCGGCATGAGCACCGTTGCCGGGAAGCTCGTGGCCGTCACGGGAGGAGCGCGCGGGATCGGGCTCGCCATCGCCGCCGCCCTCGTCGAGCGCGGCGCGCGGGTGGCGCTCGGCGACATCGACGTCGAGGAGGCGCAGCAGGCCGCGCAGCGGCTCGGGCCGGGCGCCCTCGCGTTCGAGGCCGACGTGACCAGCATCGCCTCGTTCGGCGCGTTCATCGGCGGCGCCGAGGAGCAGTTCGGGCAGCCGCTCGACGTCCTCGTCAACAACGCCGGGATCATGTGGGTCGGGCGCTTCGACGAGGAGCCCGAGGCCGCCGAGCAGCGCCAGATGGACGTCAACTTCCACGGCGTCGTGCGCGGGATGAAGCTGGCGATCCCCGAGATGCGCGCGCGGGGGAGGGGCCATGTCGTCAACGTCGCGTCGGCGGCCAGCAAGCTCCCGACCGCCGGCGAGGCCACCTACTCGGCGACCAAGCACGCCGTCTACGGCTACAGCGTTGCCGTGCGCGAGGAGCTGCGCGGCAGCGGGATTCAGGTCAGCGTGATCATGCCCGTCGTCGTCGACACCGAGCTCGCGACCGGGACGAGCACCGGCAAAGGCGTCCGCCTGCAGCCGAGCGACGTCGCGGACGCAGTCGTCTCGGCGATCGAGAAGCCGCGGTTCGACGTCTTCGTGCCGCGGAGCATCGCGGCGTGGACGCGGCTCACCGCTGTGCTTCCGCAGCCCGGCCGCGACGCGCTCTACCGGGCGATGATGCCGAACCAGGCCGAGGACGCCGACGCCGGATCGCGCGTGGCGTACGAGGACCGCAACGTGCTGCGCCACCCGTAGCGGCGCGCCAGGATGGAACAGAACACGATCTGCACCGTTTGGCGCCGAAGCGCTCGCGGTACACACAAGTATCTGTTCCACCATTCGTTGGAGCACGCATGGGAACCGGGTCGAGGAGCACGTACATGAGGCACATGACCGTCGGCTTGGCCGCCTTGCTGGCCGCGTCCCTGGCGTCCGCGCCCGCCGCCGACGCGCAGTCCAAGCGGCTGCCGGGCTGCGCGCCGAAGACGACCGGCGGCGAGTGGCGCTCGTACGGCCGCACCGCCCAGAACCCCCGGCACCAGCCGGCCGAGACCCGCATCGGCCCGGCCAACGCGCAGGGGCTCGCGCCCGCGTTCGCCTTCGACACCGCCGAGGAGGGCATGACCGGCAGCTTCGTCAACACCCCGACCGTCGCCGACGGCTGCGTCTACGGGGCGACCCAGGACGCGTGGGTCTTCGCGCTGAACGCCACCACCGGCGAGCTCGTGTGGAAGCGCCGGATGCCTTGGCAGAACCCCGAGTTCAGCGGCGCGCTCGTCAGCTCGCTGCTCGTGACGAAGGGCAAGGTCGTCGGCGCGGTCAACGACGCCGGGCAGCCGTACTCGTTCGCGCTCAGCCAGAAGACCGGCAGGGTCGTCTGGCGCTCGGAGACGCTCGACGACCACGTCAGCGCCAACGCCATCTCGAGCCCCGTCCTCCTCCCGGGCGGCCTCGTCTTCCAGTCCTTCGGCAACGACATCGCCAAGCGCGGGTCGCGCGGCGGCTACGCGTTCCTCGACGTGGCCTCCGGCGCGATCGTCAAGCGCAGCTACATCATGAGCCACGAGGAGGCCACGACCGGCGGCTTCGGCGGCGGCACGATCTGGGCCACGGGCGCCTACGACCCGCGGGGGCGCTACGTCTACGTCGGCGTCGGCAACCCGAGCCCGGGCCGCAAGGAGCACCCGCACACGAACGCGATCATCAAGATCGACGCCGATCCCGCGCGCGGGACCTTCGGGTCGGTCGTCGACTCCTACAAGGGCGACACCGACCAGTATCCGGTCACCGGCGCCGACAAGAACCCCGCGTGCGAGGCTGGTGCCGCCGACGCGCTGCCGTACCCGGCCAACCAGGCGCCCTGCCTGCAGACCGACCTCGACTTCGGCGCGTCGCCGAACCTGTTCCGCGACGCGCAGGGCCGGCTGCTCGTCGGCCAGCTGCAGAAGTCCGGCACGTTCCACGCGGCGTACACGGCGACGATGGACCCGGCGTGGCGGCACACCGTCGCGCCGCCGTGCTTCCCGTGCAACGCGGCCTCGTCGGCGTTCGACGGCAAGCGCCTCTTCGCCGTCGGCAGCCCCGCCGGTCAGATGGTCGCGATGGGGACCGGGGGATCGCTCGACTGGGTGGCCCCGATCGGCGACGGCGACCACTACCACCCGGTCTCGACCGCCAACGGCGTCGCGTACACGTACGACGGCACAGCGGTGCGCGGCTTCGACGCCGAGAGCGGCCTGCCGGTGCTGTACCGCTCGGTCGGCGGCGACGCCGGCGCGACGCAGGAGTCCGCGCAGGAGATCGTCGGGAACCCCGGCTCGATCACCGGCGGGAACTCGCACCCCCTGATCGCCGGCGCGCTGTCAGTGAACTCGAGCGGCCTCGCGATCGCGCGGCACACGCTCTACGTCGCCGCGGGACAGCAGCTCGTCGCGCTGCGCCTACCCGCCGGCACCTCCACCACGACCCGGAGCCGATGACCATGCGCCTCGCACGCCCGCTGACCATCGCCGCGCTGAGCCTCGCCGCGGCCGCGCCCTCCGCGCCGGCCCAGTAGCAGGACGAGCGCTACTGCCACCAGGACGCCACGGAGTGCCCGGGGAAGTTCACCTACGGCACGCCGTTCAGCCTCACCGGCGTCGAGACGATCGCGCCGGTCCACCGGACGAAGCGCGCGCTCGCGCTCTACAAGCACGTGATCGGGCCGCGGTTCGAGCTGCCGCCCGAGCCGAAGGCGCGGATCCAGTTCTACGACATCCGGCTCGGCGCGCCCGTGCCGATCGTCCAGGACATGGGCCCCGCGAAGTACGACTCGCGCTACCTCGAGTACGGCATCGCGCTGCAGGTCAGGTACGGCAAGCGGCTCGGGTGGCGGGCGATGCGGCTGACGCTCAACAACCGTCCCGGCTTCGACTCCGGACGCTCGGGCGCGACGCCGAAGTTCCTCTCGAAGCTCGTGTTCGAGCAGGACCACAACGCCGCGGGGTACGCGACCACGCGCGCCAAGGGCAGGCTGTTCATGCGCGGCGACTGGGAGCCCGACCCCGCCGCGGCGTCGTACGCCGACCCGCACCCGTCGACGTTCCTCGGCGACTTCACCGAGGACGGCGACCCGTGGCAGGGCAAGGTCGAGCTCGCGACGCTGAGCGGGCTGCCGATTCCGCCGACGGAGTTCCTCAGCGGCGGCCGCGTGCCCCAGCCGCTCCCGGCGCCGGCCGGGACGCCGGTGTCGGTCCGCGTGCGCCTGCCGCACGACGTCGACTTCTGGAACGTCCCGGAGCCGGCGGACGCCTCCTTCTCGGACCCGGATCCGCTGCCCGACCTGTTCCCCGACGGCAAGGGCCTCGGCGACCTCATGGACCTCGACCAGGAGGTGCCGGGCGTCGCGTTCGGGCCCACCGAGTCGCTGCTCGTCGTCGAGACGCGCGACATCACCGGCGAGGGCCGCTGCAAGGACCGCGCCGCCTGCGAGAAGGCCGCGCCTGCGCCGTCGGAGGCGGGGGCATCCGACGCTCCGTCCTCGTCGTCGCCCCCGCCGGCGTCGAGGCCGGGCGCCAAACGCACGGCGACGAAGCCGGCCACCAAGCGCGCCCGCCGCAAGGCGCGGTGCGCGCGCAGCAAGGCCACGCCGCGGCGGCGGGCCGCCAAGCGCACGCGGGCCACGCGAAAGCGCTGCGTCCGCCGGAGCAACACCCGAACCAAGACGAACAAGAGGAGCCCTCGCTGATGCGCACGACCAGGTCGATGCGAGGGGCGGTGGCGGCGCTGGCCGCGATCGCGGCGTGCGCGTTCGCGGGCAGCGCGCCCGCGGCGTCCGTCAAGGACCACAAGGCGCCGCAGTGGTTCGACGACGCGAAGTTCGGGATCATGATCACGTGGGGCGCGCACTCGGTGCCCGCCTACGCGTTCTCCACGCCGTTCCAGCCGATCGGCGGCTATCCGTACACGCTCACCGGCAACTACGCCGAGTGGTACTGGAACAACTCGTCGATCGCCGGCACGCCACACTGGGAGCACCACCTGCAGACGTACGGCGCCGACAAGGTCTACGACGACTTCATCGGCGAGTGGAAGGCCGAGCGCTTCGACCCCGACCAGTGGCTGTCGCTCTTCGGCCAGGCGGGCGCCAAGTACTTCGTGCTGGTGACCAAGCACCACGACGGCGTCGCGCTGTGGCCGAGCGACACGACCGGCCGCGACACCGGCGACCTCGGTCCGCGTCGCGACATCGTCGGCGACCTGTTCGAGGCCGCGCGCAAGCGGCACCCGAACCTCAGGCCGGGCGCCTACTACAGCACCACCGAGTGGTACAACCCCGCGCCGAACCCGTCGCTGTCGCTGACCGCCGGCGACACCGCGCGGCAGAAGGCGATCTGGGGCGGCCAGGCCAAGAACGCGTACACCAACGAGCCGGTGCCCTACACGGGCTACAAGCCGATCGACGACTACGCCAAGGGCCACGCGATCCCGCAGATCCGCGAGCTGATCACGCGGTACGGGCCCGAGGTCCTGTGGTGCGACATCGGTGGCGACAAGGAGTACTTCCAGTCGGACAAGCTGATCGGCGAGTTCTACGAGGAGCTCAAGCGCCGCGGCAAGGACGGCGCGGTGAACGACCGCTGCGGCGCGGGCGCGCACCACGACTTCACGACGCCGGAATACGCGGTCTACCGCGACATCCACGAGGAGAGCTGGGAGGCGTCGCGCGGGCTCGGCTTCTCGTACGGCCACGCCAAGAACGAAGAGCGCGACAACCTCTACGTCAGCGCGGACTACCTGCTCGGCATCTTCCTCGACCTCGACTCGAAGAACGGCAACCTCATGCTCGACATCGGGCCGGCCGCCGACGGGACGATCCCCGAGCCGCAGGCGTCGCGCCTGCGCGACTTCGGCAAGTGGATGAAGGTCAACAGCGAGGCGATCGACGGTTCGCGCGCGTGGACCCAGTTCAAGGACGACGGCGATCCGGCGAACAAGGCGGTTCCCGTCGGCGTGCGCGCGACCGACGCGGCGACGGCTGGCGAGGGCGACCTCGAGAGCTACGCGCAGACGAAGCCGGAGGGCAAACGCTTCACGGTCAAGCCCGACGCGTTCTACGTGCACGCGCTGAACTGGCCCGGCGAAGAGCTGACGATCAAGGCGGACATCCCGATCCGCGAGGGCGACCGGGTCACGATGCTCGGCTCCGACGGCGAGCTGAAGTGGCGGCGCGACGCCGAGGGCGACGTCGTCGTCCAGATGCCGGCCGGCGGACAGAAGTCGGTCAAGAGCGAGTCGGTGTACGTGGTCAAGATCGCCCCGCGGGACGGGCGTCGCTTCGTCCGCGACGGCAAGCTGACGCCAGACGCCAAGACGCCGGGCAAGGCCTGCGGGCAGGCGCGCGTCCGGACGACGGTGACGCCGCGGACGCTGCGGGTCGGCCGGCGCACCCGTCTGCGGGTGCGCGTCGAGCGCGTCGGCTGCGGCCGCCGCGCCGCGGTGGCGGGCGCTCGCGTCCGCGTCGCCGGCAAGGGTCCGCGCGCGCGGACGAGCAGGAGCGGAGTCGCGCGGCTGAGCGTGCGGCCGCGGCGAGCCGGCCGGTCCTGCCTGCGCGTCGCGGTGCAGCCGCGGGGCCGCGGGCGCCGGGTCTGCGTGCGGGTGGTGCGGCGATGATGCGGTCGTCGCTGAGGCGCGGGGCGCTCGTCGCGCTGGCGGTGGGCGCGGCGTCGGCCGCGCCGGCCGGGGCGGCCTGCAAGGACGCGCTGTTCGAGTGCCGCGAGGGCGCGGCGATCACGCCCGCCGAGGTCAAGGCTCTCGTGACGACCGTCCCGGTGAAGGGAGCCGAGCAGCTTGCCCGCTACCGCGACATGCTCCCGCCGGGGTTCGAGATGCCGGCGCGGCCGACGATCGGGCTGAAGGCCTACGACATCCACGCGCTGACGTCGGTCCCGGTCGCCGAGGAGGCCGCCGGCACCGGGTACGGCACGCGCTGGATCGAGGCGAGCGTCGACATGCGCGTCAAGCGCCGCGGCGTCGAGGGCTGGTACGGCGTCGCGATCGCGACGAACGGCCGGTACGCGTACAGCGGGCGCAGCTCGGGCTACCCGAAGTACTGGGCGCAGGGCACGGCCGGGCCCACCGCCGACGGGTGGCGGGGCGTGTCGTCGGTCGACGGCAAGCCGACGATCGACCTACGGTGGACGCCGGGGACGAAGGGACGGTCGACCGAGCTGCTCGAGCGCTACCTGCGCCTCGAGGACGCGAACTTCTACGTCAACCCGGTCCACGAGGGCCCCGAGACGCACGCGCTGCAGCTGGCGATCCTGCCGTTCGCGCCGGTCGAGTGGCTTGCCGGCACGCCGTTGCCCGAACCGCTGGCCGTCGAGGGCCTCACGCGCACGACGAAGCCGCGCCTCGGGCGCGTCGCGTACGTTCTCGACCCTGACCTCGACCGCTACGACGACAACTCCGACATCGCGCTGCCGAACATCCTCGGACCCGGCGGCCGGCTCGACGGCGTCATCGACGTCGACGACGCGCGCACGGGGTACTTCTGGGACGTGCGCTTCAACCTGTTCAGCCAGGATCGCGACGTGACGGAGGACGGCGGGTGAGCGGCACCGAGGCCGCCGCCCAGAGGGTCGAGCACTTCATCCCGGGCGGCGTCACGCCGCCGCCCGAGATCCCGGCCGAGATCTTCCAGGCCGCGGTCCGCACGTACGTCGAGCCGCGCAGGCTCGACATGCAGGCGCTCGCGCTCGAGCTGGGCATCGGCCGCACGACGCTGTACCGGCGCGCAGGGCATCGCGACCGGCTGCTCGGCGAGGCCGTCTGGTTCCTGACGCGGGGGCTCGTGGCCCAGGCGCTCGAGCTGCCGGCGGCGCTGCGCGGCACCGAGCGCGTGGTCACGATCGTGCGGCGCTTCATGGAGCTCGTGCAGCAGCAGCCGCCGCATCACCGGTTCCTCGGCGAGGAGCCCGAGGCCGCGCTGCGGATCCTCACGTCCAAGCACGGGCCGGTGCAGACCGGGATGGTGCACGTCGTCGAGCGGCTGCTGGCCCGCGAGGAGGACGAGCTCGGCATCGCGTACGCGGTCCCGCGCGACGTCCTCGCGTACACGGTCGTACGGATCGGCGAGGGCTTCCTCTACGCCGACGTGGTCGCCGACGCGGCGCAGGTCGACCTCGACCGCGCCGCGCAGATCCTCCAGGCGCTGCTCGACGGGCTCGTCCGCGACGCCGGATGAGCGACGACGACGCGCGGGGAGCGCGCATCGTCGTCTTCGGCGCGACGGGCTACACCGGGCGCCTGGTCGCCGAGGCATTGGTCGACCGTGGGGAGCGACCCGTTCTCGCCGGTCGCGACCCTTCGCGGCTCGCCGCGGTCGCCGATCCGCTCGGTGGCCTTCCGACCGTGGTGGCCGACGCGTCTCGCTCCGAGAGCGTCGCGGCGGCACTCGAGCCGGGCGACGTCCTGGTCTCGACGGTCGGGCCGTTCACGCGCCTCGGCGGGCCGGCCGTGCGGGCGGCCGCCGATCTCGGGGCGACGTATCTGGACTCCACCGGCGAGGGCGCGTTCATCCGCGAGGTCTTCGAGCGGCACGACGCGCGCGCCCGCAGTAACGGCGCGCGCCTACTGCCCGCGCTCGGGTACGACTGGGCGCCGGGGAACCTCGCAGGCGCGCTGGCGCTGCGCGAGGCCGGCGACGCGGCCACCGCGCTCGACGTCGGGTACTTCCTGAGCGGCAACGACACGCTTGCCATGAGCGCGGGCACGTCGGCGACGACCGTCACCTCGCTCGCCGACCGCTCGTACACGTTCCGCGACGGCGCGCTGCGGACCGAGCGCGCGGCGGCGCGCGTGCTCTCGTTCGAGGTCGACGGGCGGCAGCGTCCCGCGCTGTCCGTGGGTGCGACGGAGCAGCTCTCGCTGCCGCGCCTGCACGACGGCGTGCGTGACGTGAACGTGTACCTCGGCTGGTTCGGGGGCCGCACGCGCGCGCTCCAGGCGTTCGGTCTCGGGGTCGGCGCGCTCACCGCGCTGCCACCCGGGCGTTCGCTGTTGCGCGCGCTCACCGCACGGGCGCCCGGGGGACGCTCGGGCGCCGGTCCCGACGAGGCGACGCGGGCGGAGACGGGGTCGGTCGTCGTCGCGGTCGCGCGTGCCGCCGACGGCGTCCCGTTGGCCGAGGTTCGTCTCGAGGGAGCGAACCCGTACACGTTCACCGCGCGCTTCCTCGCGTGGGCGGCCGAGCAGGCACGGGCGGGCCGGATCGCCGGTTCTGGCGCGATGGGCCCCGCGGAGGCGTTCGACCTCGACGTCCTGGAACGCGGCATGGCCGAGGCGGGCCTCGCGCGCGTCTGATCGCGGTCGTCCTCGTAGGGTGCTCGCCGCATGGTGCGCGTCCTGCTTCACGAGCCGAAGATCCCCGGGAACACCGGGAACGCGATCCGGCTCTCGGCCGTCACCGGGTGTGAGCTTCACCTCGTCGAGCCGCTCGCGTTCGACCTCACCGACGCGCAGCTGCGCCGCGCGGGGCTCGACTACCACGACCTCGCTCACGTCACCGTCCACGCGGACCTCGCCGCGGCGTGGGAGGCGCTGCTGCCCGCGCGGGTGTTCGCGTTCAGCGCTCGGGCGACGCGGCCGTTCACCGAGATCGCGTACGAGCCGACCGACGTGCTGCTGTTCGGCAGCGAGCCGAGCGGCCTGCCCGACGCCGTCCGGGCCGACCCGAACGTGACCGAGCTCCTCCAGATCCCGATGCTGCCGGCGCGGCGCTCGCTGAACCTCTCGAACGCCGTGGCGGTCGCGGTCTACGAGGCCTGGCGCCAGCGCGGGTTCACGTAGCCGCGAGCTCCCGCTCGTACAGGACCCATCCGATCGCGGGCGTCATGCCGGCGCGCTCGTAGAGACGGAACGCGCCCGTGGTGCTCTCGGCGTCGACGCTGAGCCCGACGTTGCGCTCCCCGCGCTCGTGGAAGCGGCCGAACACGTCCTGGAGGAGCGCGGCGCCGACGCCCTGCCCGCGCCACGGACGGCGCGTGAAGAGCGCGTGGACGAAGCCGCCGCCGTAGGTGTCCGGCGTGCAGATCGTGCCGGCCGCGATCTCGTCCTCTGCACGCACGACGCACCACAGCGCGGGGTCGACGCGGTCGCCTTCGAGGTGGCGCTCGGACCACGACTCGAGGCTGGTCGGCGTGTACTCCCAGTGGTCGGCGAACGCCTCCTGGTGCGCGGCGTGGAACGCGGCCGCGTCGCGCCCGGGGTCGAAGTCGACGACGCGCAGCCCGTCCGGCCACGCGGGCGCCGGCGGCGGAGCCTCGAGCGCGATGCGCATCTCGCGGAAGATGCGCACGGTGCGGTAGCCGCGCTCCTCCAGCAGCCGGCAGGCGGCGGCGTCGGCCTCGAGGACGGCGTTCTGGATCCCGCGCGCGCCGTCGCGGGCCGCATCCTGTTCGAGCCTCGTCGCGATCAGCGCGCCGACGCCGCGGCCGTGGGCGTCGGGGTGGACGTACGCCTCGACGCGTTGCGGCTCCACGCGTTCGCGCACGACGCCGTAGCCGACGACGCGGTCGCCGTCGCGAACGACGGACGCGTCGCGCGCCACGTGGATCTCCGACCACTCCTCCTCGAGGTCGGCGGTCGTGAACCCGGACTCGCCGTAGACCGCGGACTCGAGGGCCGCGACGACCTCGGCGACGCCCTGGGCGTCGTCCGCGCCGGCGGGTTCGACCTCGAACGAGCTTGTCGCGTCGTGCACGCCGCCTAGCGTCTCACGGATGAAGCGTCGCGTCATCTGCACGTTGGCCGCACTCGCGGCGGCGCCGGCCTGCGGGGGCGAGGCAGACGATCGCCCGCCGGTCGCGACGACGACGACGACGCCCGCGGTTCAGGCCGCGCCGCCCCGGCCGGCGGTCGCGCCGCGGTTTCGGCGGCTGGAGCGGCGGTTCGGCGCGCGGCTCGGGGTCTACGCAGTCGACACCGGCAGCGGACGCGAGATCGCCTACCGCGCCGGCGAGCGGTTCCCGTTCGCGTCGACGTTCAAGGCGCTCGCCGCCGCTGCCGTGCTGGACAGGGAGGGTCTCGACG
>CADCVT010000210.1 GCA_902806215.1 uncultured Solirubrobacteraceae bacterium
AGGAGGGCGGGCGCGTGCTGCCCGCCGTCGGCGCGCGGCTGCTCGCCACCCGGCCGGTCGCCGCCCTGCTCGCCCTCGCGTGCATCGCCGGCCTCGGGTTCCTCGCCTACGGGGCGCGCAGCGCCGACCTCGGCGTCTCGTACATCCCGTCGCTGCCCGCCGAGAGCGCCGAGCGCCGGGCGTCCGACGCGGCGGCGCGCGGGTTCGGCCCGGGCGTGCTCGCGCCGACCGACGTCCTCGTCGAGCACGACGGCCTCGTGCGATCGCTCCCACAGCTCGTCGAGCTGCAGCGCCTGCTGTCGCGCGAGCGTGGCGTCGACGACGTGCTCGGGCCGGCCCAGCCCGCGGGCACGCCGTTCGAGGACCTGACGGTCTCCAAGGACGGCGGCGCGGCGCGCTTCGCCGTCCTGCTCGACTCCGAGCCGACCGGCACCGCGGCGATCGACGACCTCGACCGCCTGCGCGAGCGCATGCCCGCGCTGCTGCGCGAGGCGGGCCTTCCGGAGGACGCGCGTACCGCGTACGCGGGGGAGACCGCGCTCGCTTCCGAGACGACCGCGTCGCTCGAGGCCGACCTCGGCCGCATCGCGATCGCGATGTTCGTCATCGCGTTCGTGCTGCTGGCGATCTTCCTGCGCGCGTTCCTCGCGCCGCTGCTGCTGATCTTCGGCAGCGTGCTCGCGTTCGCCGCGTCGTTCGGGATCGCGTCGATGCTCGTGCCCGACGCGAACTTCGTCTTCTACGTCCCGCTCGTCGCCGGCGTGCTGCTGATCGCGCTCGGCTCGGACTACAACGTGTTCATCGCCGGGCGCATCCGCGACGAGATGCGCCGCCGCCGGATGCGCGAGGCGATCGCCGTCGCCGCCCCCGCCGCGTCGCGTGCCATCACCGTCGCCGGGCTCACGCTCGCCGCCACGTTCGCGCTGCTGGCGATCGTGCCGCTGCGGCCGTTCCGCGAGCTCGCGCTGCTCATGACGATCGGCGTGCTCGTCGACGCGCTCGTCGTGCGGACGGTCCTCATCCCGTCGCTGCTCGCCGTCTTCGGCCGGGCGAGCTGGTGGCCGGGCTCGCCGCAGCGCCCGCCGTCGACCACTGCGTTCCTCGAGCGCGTCTCCGCCCGCACCGGCTACGGCGACGGCCAGGCATGGGAGGTCACGCGCGCGACGCTGGCGACGCTGGCCGAGCGGATCCCCGCGCGCGAGTCGCGCGAGGTCGCGCGGCAGCTGCCCGGCGGGCTCGCCGAGTCGCTGCGCCGCGCCGAGGGCGCGTGCGAGCCCTTCCCCTGCGAGGAGTTCGTCGACCGCGTGGCTCGGCGCGCGCGGGTCTCGCGGCCCCACGCCCGGCAGGACGCGCGCGCGGTCATCGCCACGCTCGTCGAGGCGCTGTCGCCGACCGAGGTCGACTACGTCCGCGCGGCGCTCTCCGACGACTACCGCGGCCTCTTCGGCGACGCGGTCGACGTGCGAGCGGAGCGCTTCGAGCGCGCGCCCGAGCCGTCACCGGCCGTCGGCTGAGACCGCCAGACCGGCGCCGCGCTGAACGCGGCCGTTTACCGTGCGGGGATGGGTCGCCGAACACGCTCGCTTACCGCTGTCCTGCTCCTCCTGCTCGGGGTGCCGGTCGCAGCGTGGGGAGCGGGCTTCGACGACCCGTCCTCGCGCGACGCCTCACAGCAGTTCGGCGAGACCCCGGCGACCAACGTCCAGCGCCAGGACACGCCGAACGACCCGAAGTACGACTCCTCCGAGCCCGACGATCCGAAGGAGCCGGTCGGGCCGGGCGGCAACCCGCCCGCGACGCCGACGACGACGAACCTCTACGAGGAGCGCTTCGATCTCTTCGGCTTCCCGTCGAAGCTGACGCCGCTGGCGCTCTACGAAGACCCTGCGGACCCCAATCGCGGCAAGCGGCAGGTCTCCGGCTTCAACGCCGCCGGCGCGTGGAAGATCACGCGCGGTCGGCCCGACGTCGAGGTGGCGATCCTCGACACCGGCGTCAACTGGGGGACGAGCGAGATCCGCACCCAGGTCGCGCTCAACGAGGCCGAGCTGCCCGCGCCGCAGCCCTCCAACCCCGGCGCCGGTCTCGGCGGCTACGACCTCAACGGCAACGGCACGGTCGATGTCGACGACTACAAGGACGACCCGCGCGTCGGCAAGGCCACGCCGACCGGCCAGGACCTCATCAAGGCGTTCTCCAACGGCACGGACAGCGACGACAACGGCTACGTCGACGACATCGCCGGCTGGGACTTCTTCGACGACGACAACGACCCGGCCGACGCCTCGAGCTACTTCGCGGCGGCCAACCACGGCACGGGCCGTGTCAAGGAGGCCGTCGAGCGCGGCAACGACCGGCTCGGCGCGCTCGGCGTGTGCCCGAAGTGCACGTACGTCCCCATGCGGATCTGGGACACGTTCGTCTCGGACCAGAACTCGTTCGCGATGGCGATCGTCTACGCCGCCGACAACGGCATCGAGGTCATCGAGGGCGCGGACGGCGGGCTGTACCACTCGCGCTTCGCGGAGGAGGCCACGGAGTACGCGTACCGCAAGGGCGTGACCCAGGTCTACTCGGGCGACGACCTCAACACCGGCAACCACAACTATCCCGCGAACTACGACCACACGATGCTCATCCAGGGCGTCGTCAACGACACCGAGGGGCTCGGGACCGAGCTCCCCGAGGAGGACCGCGACCCGGGCATCCGCAACGGGATCATCGCGATCCTCAAGCGCGCGGGCTCGGGCACGAACGCCCCGCCGCTGACGTACTTCCGCAGCGCGAACACCGCGCAGTACGGCGGCAAGTCGTCGATCTCCATGCAGGGCCCGACCGGCTCGACGAACACCGGCAAGGCGTCGGGCGCCGTCGCGCTCGTGATCTCCGCAGCCCGCGACAAGGGCATCGAGCTCACCGCCGACGAGACGCGCGAGCTGATGGAGCAGACCGCCGAGGACGTCCTGCCCGGCAACACCGCCGGCGCCGGCATCCCCGATCCCGCGCAGCCCGGCTTCGACACGCACTTCGGCTACGGCCGGGCGAACATCGGCGCGGCCGCCGACGCCGCCGACAAGCTGCGGATCCCGCCGGAGGCGTCGATCGCCTCGCCCGACTGGTACGCGCCGGTGACCGGCGCGGCCGTCGGCATCGAGGGCCTCGCACGCGACCGCACGCGGCCCGGGCAGGAGTTCACGTGGCAGCTCGAGTACGGCGTCGGCCTGGCGCCACGCACGTGGACGCCGGCGGGCGGCGGCAAGTCGACGACGACGGTGACGAACTTCGGGTCGCTGAAGCTCGCCGAGGTGCGCGCCGCGCTCGCCGCCCGCACCACGCACGAGGACCGCGACGACCCGGCCGGCCCGACGTTCGACAAGACCCGGACCGACCCGTTCGAGGGCCAGTTCACGGTGCGGCTGACGGTCCGCTCGGCCGACGTCGAGGCGGTGCGCGGCGTCGACCGCAAGGTGCTCACCGCGCTCGACGATCCGACGCTGAAGCCCGGGTTCCCCAAGCGCCTGGGCACCGGCGGCGAGGCCCCGCTGCGCTACTCCGACCTCGACGGCGACAACCAGCAGGAGCTCGTGCTGCCGACCGAGGACGGCCTCGTCCACGCCTACCGGCCCGACGGCAGCGAGCTGCCGGGCTGGCCGGTGCGCACCGAGATCCAGTTCGCTGCCGTCCGTCACCTCGACTCGCCGGCGCTACGCGAGCTCGACCCGCCGCTCGAGCCGCCGCGCGCGCCGACGATCGTCGACCTGACGAACGACGGCCGTCCCGAGGTCGTCACGACCGCGGGCGAGCGGATCTACGCGTGGACGGCCGACGGCAAGCCGCTGGCCGGCTGGCCCGTGAACCCCGATCCCGAGCGCGCGAACTGCGCCCCGTCCGAGCAGAGCAAGCCGCTCAAGCACCCGAAGTGCGGCTTCCTCGCCTCGCCCGCCGCTGCCCGCCTGGAGGGCCCGGGCAACCCGCCGGCGATCGTCGCCGCGGGGCTCGACGGCCGGCTGCGCGCGTACCGCGCCGACGGCACGGTCGTCCCCGGGTTCCCCGTCCGCCTCATCGACCCCGACGTCCCCGCGGACGAGAAGATGACGGCCGAGTCGATCAACAACCCGGCCATCGGCGACCTCGACGGCGACGGGCGCGACGAGGTCGTCGTCGCGACGAACGAGTACTACGGCGCTGAGGGCAACGAGGGCGACGTGTCGTTCGCCGGCGCACTGGCCGCCGGCGCCGGAGGCACGTCGCGGGTGTACGCCGTGCGGTCGACCGGCACGGGCTCGCCCGGCGGCAAGCCGTTTCTCCCCGGCTGGCCGATCAAGCTGCCGGGCATCATCCAGAACGTCCTGCCGCTCATCGGTCCGGGGCACGACGCCTCGATCGTCCGGGTCGACGGCAAGCCGCAGATCGTGGTCTCGACCACCGGCGGCCAACTCGCGCTGTACGACGCGAGCGGGACGCGGACCCGCGAGATCCAGCAGCAGGGCACGCTCGGCGAGGGAGCGCTCAACCTCTTCGAGTCCGCTTCGGTCGGCGACATCAACGGCAACGGCCCGGAGATCGTCAAGTACCAGATCGATCTGGGGCAGGCCGCGAACCTGCTGCTCGTCGGACAGAACGTGCCCTACAGCCACCGGATCGGCGCGTACGACGCGCGGACCGGGACGACCGCTCCCGGCTATCCGGTGATCACCGACGACTACCAGTTCCTGTCGAGCTCGACGGTGGCCAAGGTCCGGCCGGGCCTCGCCAACCACGTGATCGCGGGGACCGGGCTCGGGCTGCTGCACGCCTACGACGGGCTGACCGGCCGCGACGCGCCCGGGTTCCCGAAGGTCACCGGCGGCTGGCTGTTCGCGCCGGCGGCGCTGAGCGACGACGGCCGGGTCGCCGGCCTGACCCGCGAGGGCTACCTGTTCGAGTGGTCGGCGCCGGACCTACCGGCCTGCCAGAGCGAATGGCCGTCGTTCCGTCACGACCAGCAGGGCACGGGCAACTACGACGCGGACGGCACGCCGCCCGCCGCGCCGGACCGGATGTCGCTCGAGCCGGTGCAGGGCGACACGTTCCGCCTGTCGTTCCGCTCGCCCGGCGACGACGGCTTCTGCGGGACCGCCACGCGGTACGCGGCCGAGCTCGACGGCGAGCCGCTCGACCGGGGCGACCCGGTCGCCGGCGGTCAGACCGTCACCAAGGAGGTGCGCCTGCGCGGCCGCGTCGGGCGGATCGTCGTCCGTGCCGCCGACGGCCCCGCCGACGCGCGCTTCAACCTCGGGCCGCCCGGCTCGGTCGCGCGGACGTCAGCGGCACCGGACGGCGCCGGACCGGGCGGAGCGCTCGGCGCGGGCCTGCCGCGGTTCGGCGACGGGCGTGGGCGCTCGGCGAAGGAGACCGCGAAGCTCGAGGTCGCACGCGCGGTCGTGCGGCGCCGCACGCGACGGCTCGACGTCCTCGCGCCGATCACCCGGCGTGCGTCGGGCCGTGTGCGCGTGTCGTTCTCGGCCGCCGGCCGCGTGACCCGCTTCACGGCGCCGGTCGACGCGAGGACCGGCCGCGTCCGCTTCTCGAAGCGCATCCCGGCGCGGCAGGCACGGCGCGGCACCGGCATCGTCACGCTGCGGTACCCCGGCGACGCGGACACGCGGTCGCAGGTCGTCCGCCTGCGCGCCGGACCGCGCCGCGCCGCGCTGAAGCTCACCCGCCCCCGCCTCGACGGCAACCGCGTGCGAGCCCGCGGCACGGTCAGCCGGAGGGCCCGTGGCGTCGTGCGCCTGCAGCTCGAGTACGCGATCGGCGACCGGACGGTCGTCCTGCCGCTGCGAGCCCGCATCCGCAACGGCCGCTTCAACCTCGACACGACCCTCCCGACGACCGCCCGGTCGGCGATCGCGACGAGGGAGGGAACCGTCCACGCCTACGTGCTCTTCACGGGCTACCTCCCGAGCCGGGTCCGGGGCGAGATGGCCTCCTTCGAGCTGCTCGGCCGCCGTTAGGGCAAACGGCCCGGGGGCCGTTTGCCTTGGGAGAATCGCCCCGGGGGCGATTCTCCCGGCGCCGAGACGAGGACGAACGTCGTGACGACCAAGGCGGCCATCGCGGCGTAGAGCAGGATGCCGCCGAGGACCTTGACGAGGCTGCTCGACCGCTCCGCCGGCCGGTACGCGTACCGCGCGGCCTCGAAGTGGGCGGTCCGTCCGTCGGTGACCGAGATCGGCAGCCAGCTCTCGAGCCGCCGGCCGTCGCGGCGCATCTCGGCGTAGACGAACCAACGGCCGCGATCGGGCACGGCAAGTGCACCGTCGAGCCGGCACCCGCTCTTGGCGAGGGTGCCTCGGACGGTCCGGCCGGCGCGGCGCGCCAGCACGGCCACCGGGATCGTCGGGCCGCACACCGATGACGGAAGCCGTGCGTCGAGCGCGACGCGGCTGCCGTCGGCGCTGACGCGCAGGGCGAGGGTGCCGGCCTCCTCGCCCTGTCCGGGGTCGTGGGCACGCGCCGTCTCGGCGGCAGCGCCGGTCGCGATCGCGACCGAGAGGACGGCGGCAACCACCCCCGCGGCCGGCCCGGGGAGCAGTGCCCGCCGGCCGTCACGGGCGACCGCGGCGAGCCAGAACACGAGCGTCGCGGCCACGACGGTCAGGGCGCCACCGACCGCGACGTCGGCGGCATCGAGGAAGACGCCCTCGCCGACCCAGTTGCGCACCGGCACGTACGCGGCGTGGAGCGCAGCGGCGAAGAGCGTCCCCGCGACCGCCGGCGACCACCCCCGGGCACGCGCGAGGTCGACGACCGCGGCCGCCGGGACGAGGAGCGGCAGCGCGGGCGGCGGGAAGTCCACCAGCGACAGGAAGGCGGCGACCAGCCCGATGAACGCCATGTGCACGACGGCGGCCGCCGTCGCGGCCCACCGGGCGTCAGCCGCCGCGCGGACGAGCAGCAGCCCGAGGCCACCGCTCAGGCCGAGCACCGGCAGGTAGAACGCCTCGTCGAACTGGGGGACGTCGGTGTCGTACTCCACCGTCGCGAACCCGGCCGAGGCGAGGACCAGCGCACCGGCGACGACGGTCAGCGGCCGCGCCCACGGCTCCCGCCGGCCGGCGAGCTCGGTGAGGATCGCCGCGCCGAGCCCGAGCGTGCCGGCGATGCCGAGCATGTGCGGAGGGCTCCAGATGACCGCGTCGCGCCCGAACGCCTCGTGCCATGCGTTGTCGATCGGGCCCGACAGCAGCGTCGCGGTGACGCTGACGAGCGCGAGGGCCAGCGGCCTGTGCTGCCAGACGGCCCGCGCGCCGTCCCGGCGCATCGCGAGCAGGGCCCAGCCGCTGAGCGCCGCGCCGGCGACGGCGATCCCGGCGTAGATCGCGATGTGCGGCGCGATGAAGAACTCGTCGCGACCGCGTTCGGTGTGCCAGGCGTCATCCCAGTATCCGCCGGCGAGCGCCGACATCGCGCCGGCGAAGGCGAGAGCGAGGAGCGGGAGCGGTGCGCGGTACGGTCCAGTGCTGTTCATCATGGCTACACAGATGTAACACACGTGTTTCACTCCTGCAAGCGGGGTGATACCGTGATCCCATGGCGGAGCTCGACCCACGCCTCCTCGAGGCCGCGCGCCGGACCTTCGCCGCACACGGGTACGCGAACGCGACGCTCGAGCGCATCGCCGACGAGGCGGGGTTGTCGCGCGTGACCCTGCATCGCCGCGGCGTGTCGAAGGACGGCCTGCTGGCCGAGCTTGTCACCCGAGCGACCGACGACTACCGCCGGACGATGTGGCCCGCGCTGACGGGCGAGGGGACCGGAGCGCAACGTCTGGCGCAGGCGCTCGAGGCGCTGTGCGCCGCCGCTGAGGAGCACATGGCGCTGCTCGTCGCACTGCGCGCGCAGTCGGACGGGATCTTCCATCGCGACGAGGACGAGGCGCTGACGCGGACCGTCTACACCGATCCGCTCGAGAAGCTGCTCCGGGAGGGCGCCGCGGACGGCTCGCTCCGGGACGTCGACGCGCTCGAGACCGCGACCGTGCTGTTCAACCTGGTCGGCTGGACCTACATCCACCTGCGCACCGGCCACGGGTGGGCGCCGGAGCGCGCGGCAAGGGCGACGCTCGACCCGGTGCTCCACGGACTCCTGGCCGGCGCCGGGGACTGAACGAGAAAGGCCCGCCGTAGCGGGCCCTTCTCATGCCATCCGAGCTGCCGGAAGGGCTACTTGATGAAGAGCATCTCCTCGTACTTCGGGAGGGGCCACAGGTCGTCGGCGACGAGCTTCTCGAGCTGGTCGGCGATCTCGCGGCAGCCGTCCATCGCGGGGATGACCGTGTCGCGCATGTACTGGGCGCTCACGAGGACATCCTCGGTCTCGGGGTGGCTCGCGTTCGCCGACTCGAGGGTCGCGATCGACGTCCCGAAGGTGTCGATCGTCGCCTTGAGCTCCTCGGCCAGCACGTCCAGCTCCGCGTCGCGCAGGACGAGCAGGTACCGGACCGCCGACGGGAGGATCCGCGTGCGGGCCATCGACGCCGCGGTCTCCGCCTCGATGTTGAGCTTCGTCACGTACTGCTCGAGCAGCACCTCGTAGCGCGACTCGAGCTCGCGCTCGGTCAGCACCGCGTAGTTGCTGAACGCCGTGACCGTGGTCTCGCTCAGCAGCGACGGCAGCGCGTCGGGCGTCGTGCGGAGGTTCGCCAGCCCGCGCTGCTCGGCCTCGGCGTGCCACTCCTCCGAGTAGCCGTCGCCGTCGAACACGATCCGCTTGTGCTGGGCGTAGGACTCCTTGACGACCTTCTGCACGGCCGCCTCGAGCGACGACCCGCTGTTGATCGCGTTCTCGAGGTCCTCGGACATCGCGTCGATGGCCTCGGCCACGACCGTGTTGAGCACCGTGTTCGGGAGCGACAGCGACATGCTCGAGCCGAGCGCGCGGAACTCGAACTTGTTGCCGGTGAAGGCGAACGGCGAGGTCCGGTTGCGGTCGCCGCCGTGCATCGGCAGCGGCGGGAGCACCGGCGTGCCCATGCTCAGCGTCTGGGCGTCGATCGACACGCCGTCGAGCGCCTTCTCGATCTCGTCGCCGAGGAAGATCGAGATGATCGCCGGCGGCGCCTCGTTGGCGCCGAGGCGGTGGTCCTGGCCGGCATTGGCCACCGAGGCCCGCAGCAGCGCCTGG
>CADCVT010000211.1 GCA_902806215.1 uncultured Solirubrobacteraceae bacterium
CCGCGAGCCGCGCGCCGTCCCCGAGCTTGCCGGCTGGGCGCGCCGGTTCGTCGCGCGCGGCTGGCGGCCCGGCTTCCGGGCGGTCACGTACGTGATGCACGCGTTCATGGACGCCCGCGACGTGCGGCCCGCGTGGGAGGCGCTCCAGCGAGGCGAGGTCTCCGACGACCCGCGCATCCGCGAGACGCAGGAGCGCCTGCAGGCGTGCTCGTACGCGATGGCCCACCCCGACGACGGGGTCCTCGTCCCGGCGTGCGCACAGCACTCGGTGCTCGACCCGCTCGAGAACGAGGCTCTGGCGGCGCTCCTGCCGCTCGTTTCGCACTCGGCGTCGTAGCGCTTCGTGCTTGGGGCTGTGGAGCTCCGCACTTGCTCGGCGGCTCGGTCCGGCTTGTGGTCCGTTGGTCTTCCGGGGTCGTGGTCTCACTGCTTGCGTCGGCTAGCGACGAGGAGAACGACTAGCTCGTCGCGGATCTGTAAGCCGGTGCTTACACCAGATGTAAGCACCCGCTTACAAACTGGAGACGGGACACCGCGACCATGCGAAAAGAGCGCCGCGCGACCCCACAACTGGCTGCCTTGACTGACGCAGTTGTCGGACCAGCCGACGGGCGAGCCGCCGAGAGAGCGCGGAGCTCTACGGCGCCCCAGCCGTCTCGGCCGGCCGCGCCGAGACCGCGCCGGGATCGTCGCCCTGCGCCGACTCCTCGGCGTTCGAGCGGCCGTCGCCGTCGGAGTCGTCGGCGCCGTCGCCCTCCCCGTCGCCGTCGGAGTCCTGCGTCGCGGGGTCGGTGCCGAGGCCGACCTCGGTCGCGTTCGGCAGGCCGTCGCCGTCGCCGTCGTCGGCTCCGTCGGCCTTGCCGTCGTCGTTCGAGTCGGCGAAGGTCGGATCCATGCCGGGGAGGTTCTGCTCGATCTGGTTCGGGACGTCGTCGCCGTCGGTGTCGCTCGCGCCGGGATCGGTGCCCAGGCGCTTCTCGGTCGTGTCGCTCAGGCCGTCGCGATCGGTGTCGCGGGCGGCACGCACGACGTGGCCGCGCGCCGGCGCCGCCGGCCGCGACGCGCGGATCATGGTGTCCGCCTGGGGCTCGCCCTCCGGCCGGTCCTTCGACGGCGTCTGCGGCTCGTCGACCGGGTCGGCCTGGATCGCCGGGGTCTCGTCGGGCGCGGCCTCGCCGCCGAGGCTCGGCTGCGGCTCCTCGGGCGCGGCGAGCACGTCGACGGGACCGCGGACCCCGCCGGTCCCGGCCGGGCCCTCGGACGGTGCGAGGACGATCGTCTCGCCGTCGCCGTCGGCGTACGAGTGCCACGACCCGCCGTCGAGCACCTGGCTGTTGAGCGCGGCGAGCGACCCGCCGATCAGCAGCAGCGCGCTGGTCAGGCCGGTAGTCGCCCAGGCGACCACGCGAAGGCGGCGTGCCCGCCGCGGCTTCTCCGGTGTGGACGTCCCCCTCACACCCACGTCATCGGCCCCTGCCGACCGCGGGTCAAGCCTCTGTGACCGTTGTCAAAGGCCCGGAAAACAGGGTTCTCCGATGTCTTCAGCGATCTGGCCGAACGTCCGAGAGAACTTGGCGCGCAGGGACGCTCAGCGATCGCGGCGAGGCACGCGGCCACCGGCCTCGCCGGCGGGCGATCCGGGCGCGGCGATGCCGAGCACGCGCATCGCCTTCAGGCCCAGGCTGAGCTTCTCGCGCCCGTCGGTCGAGCCGACGTCGAGGCCGGACAGGTCGCGCACGCGCTCGAGGCGGTAGCGGATCGTGTGCCGGTGCGTGAAGAGGCGCGCGGCGGTCCCGGCGACGTTGCCGTCGGCGTCGAGGAACGCCTCGACGGTCTGGACGAGGTCGGTCGCGTACTGCTCGTCGTAGGCCACGAGCGGCTCGACGGTCTCGGCGTAGAAGCGCTGCAGCTCGGCCGGGTCCTCGCTCATCGCGGTCAGCAGCAGGCGGTACGCGCCGGTGTCGTCGAACGCGAGCACCGGCCGCTCCTCGTCGCCCTCGGCGACGTTCGCGGCCAGCAGCGCCTCGTTGCCGGCCTTGTCGAGCGCGAGCGGGTCGTCGGTGACCCGGCTGCGCCCGACCGCGAACGTGTGGCCCGGCAGCGCCTCGCGCAGCTCGCGGACCATCGCGTCGGCGGTGCGGGCGGCGGCCTCGTCGTCGGCGCCGGGGATCACGAGGACGACCTCGGCCCCGACCGTGTCGGCGCGCTCGCGCAGCGTGGCCACCGCGCCGGGCGTCGCCGCGCGCGCACCGCGCTCGGCGGTCACGAGGACCCGGGCCCGCCAGCCGTCGTCGGTCGGGACGTGGGCGTGCGCGCGGGCGACGACGACCGAGCCGCCGCCGTCGAGCTTCTCGATCGCGAGCTCCTCGGCACGGGCGAGCAGGTCGGCGCGTTCGGTGAAGCCGCGGGCGAGCACCTGGTGCAGGAAGGCGGCGACGGCCTCACGCGACGCGCGCTCGGGAGCGCGGACGCGCTCGACCTCGCTGGCGACCAGCGTCGCGATGACCCGCACGACGCCGGCGCCGACAGGCGACCGGAGCCGCATGCGCAGCTGCCCCACGGTCCGGTCGGCGACCCGCAGATCGCTGACCTCGACGTCGGCGGCCTCGCCCATCAGGGAGCGCTCGTCGGCCGGGGACCGCGCGGCCACGGCCAGCACCTGGCCCGCCCGGTCGACGAGGACGAGGCTTGCATCGAGCGCGCGCGCCGCGGCGCGAACGACCTCCGGGAGGCCGGCCCCGCCCTCGACCGCCGCGGTCACCGCGTCAAGCGAGGACAGATCGAGACCGGCCGCCGCTTCTTGCGGCGACGTCGACATCCTCGCTACAGAGTAGGGCGAGCCCGCGGCTCAGCCGGTCCAGTTGTCCCAGAAGTACACGATCGCCAGCCCGCCGGCCAGGCCGACGCCCGCCATCGCCGCGAGCACGTAGAGGCTCAGGAACGCCGCCATGATCCGCTCCCACCAGCGGCTGTACGACGTCCAGGCCGGGATGAGGATCCACGCCGTGTACGCCGCGATCGCGAAGACGCCGCAGCACGCGGCGACGAGATAGGTGATGGCCTGGTTGCTCAAGCGGCGGGATTATCGCGCACCGTCCGGCGCAGCCGCCGCGCGACCCACGCCTTGGCGTGCGTGCGCTGCGCTCGGGTGCGCAGGTGGGTGCGCGCGAGCCAGAACCCGGCGCCGATCCCGACGAGCGTCCCGACCACGAGCCCGACGCTCGACGCGATCGAGGCGGCGCGGTCGATGTTGCGCCACGAGAAGTAGCCCAGCAGGGTGAACGTGCTCGCCCACAGGCCACAGCCGACGATGTCGTAGGGCAGGAACTTCGAGAACGGCATCCGCGACGCTCCCGCCACGAACGGCGCCACGGCCCGGATCAGGCCGATGAAGCGCCCGACGAGGATCGTCAGCCCGCCGCGGCGGGCGAAGAAGTCCTCGACCTTCTCGAGGCGCTCCTCGGTGATCTTCACCCGCGGGCCGTGCTTGAGCATGAAGCCCCGTCCCAGCCAGCGCCCGAGCCAGTACGACACGCAGTCGCCGCCGATGCAGCACACCCAGACGAGCGGCAGCAGAACGAGGATGTCGACGTTGTCCTGCCCGGCGATCACGCCGCCGGCGATGACCGCGGTCTCCCCCGGCGCGACGAGGCCGACGAACGCGCCGGTCTCGAGGAACGCCAACGCCCCGACGAGCAGGTAGGTCCACGCGCCGAGCGACTCGCCCGCGTCCTCGAGCTCCTTCTCGATGTCGGGCAGCTCGAACGCGCCGCTGCCGTAGGCCAGGAACGCCGCGGCCGCGAGGATCCCGAGGAGCTTGAGCTTCCATCCCGTGCGATTGCGCAGCGCCAGGAGCGCGAGCCCGGCGAGGACGCCGATGACGAGGGGGAAGACGCGCATGGGGAGACCCAGTCTCCCGGTTCAGCCTCCCGGGCTGGCGACAATCGGCGCGGGAACGCGGTCCGAAAGCCGGTGCGCTGCGTCCTCTGCGCCGGCGCGGATGTCGTAGAAGGCGACGACGGTCGGGCCGGACCCGGCCACCATCACCCGCGCGGCGCCCGCGGCGCGCGCCGCCTCGAGCGTCTCGTCGATCGGCGGGCACAGGCTGCGTGCGGCGGCCGCGAGGTCGTTGACGGGCGGTGCCGCCGACGTCGCCCGCAGCTCGTCGGCCAGGCGCCTGAGCTCGTCGGTCGTCCGGATCGCGCCGAGCTCGTCGAAGCGCCGGTAGACCGCGCCGGTGGAGAGCGCGTGGGGGCTCGGCAGGACGAGGACGCCCGACGCGGGGTCCGGGGCGACGACGGTCTCGACGCGCTCGCCGCCGCCGGTGACGAGCGTCGTGCGCGGGCGGACCTGGCTCGGCACGTCCGAGCCGAGCCACGCGGCGATCTCGAGCAGCAGCCGCTCGTCGCCGAGGCCGCTGTGGCGCCGCGCGAGCCGCAGTGCCGCCGCCGCGTCGGCCGAGCCGCCTCCGAGGCCGGCGGCGACCGGGATGCGCTTGTCGATCGTCACCCGCACGGGCGGGCCGTCCCACCCGGTGCGCGCGCGGAACTCCCGCAGCGCGTCGCTCGCCAGATTGGGGCCCTCGACGCCGGCGCAGAGGATCTCGTCGCCAGCGGCATCCGCCGGCTCGAGCGTGAGCGTGTCGTGCAGGTCGAGCGGGGTCATCACGCTGACGAGCTCGTGGCGCCCGTCGTCGCGGACCGCGCCGACGTACAGGCAGAGGTTCAGCTTCGCGGGCGCGTGCTCGATCACTCAGAGCTCCTCGGCAAGGCGGCGGAAGTCGTCGGGCGAGAGCCGCTCGGCGCGGATGTCCTGCGCGAGGCCGAGCCGGTCGAGCGCGGCGCGCACGGCGTCGCGGTCGGCGACGCCGGCGATCTGGACCGACCGCGAGAGCGCCTTGCGCCGGTGCGCGAACGCGGCCTGCACGAGCCGCCGGACGGCCGTCGGCGCGGGCGGGCCGGTGCGGGTGAGGCCGACGAGCACGGAGTCGACGTTCGGGACCGGGTGGAACACCGCGCGCGGGACCTTCTTGAGCACGCGGACGTCGGCCGAAAGCTGCGCGAGGACCGACGGCACGCCGTACGCGCCCGTCCCGGGCGCCGCCGCGAACCGCTCGCCCACCTCCTTCTGCACCATCGCGACCCAGCGCTGCGCGGACGGAAGCTCCTCGAGCGTCTTGAGGATCGCCGTCTCCGCGATGCCGTAGGGCAGGTTCGCGACGACCTTCGTCGGCGCGGGGTCGAGCGCCGCGAGGTCGAGCTCGAGGGCGTCGCCGAGGTGCAGCGTCGTGTTCGGGTGCGGGTCGAGCGCGTCGCGCAGCGCCGGCTCGAGCGACCGGTCGAGCTCGGACACGTGCACGTGCCGCGCGTGCTCGGCCAGGTACTCCGACAGCACGCCGAGCCCGCCGCCGATCTCCAGGCACACGTCGTCGGCGTGCAGGTCGGCCTCCCGGGCGATGACGCCGAGGATGTTCGAGTCGATCAGGAAGTTCTGGCCGAGCGCGTGCTTCGGGCGGATCCCGAAGTCGCGCAGGCGGCGCAGGCTCGGCTGCTTGAGGTCACCAGCCGAAGAGCTCTGCGGCATTGCGCTCGACCGTCCGTTCGAGCTCCTCATAGGGCACGCCGCGGCGCTCGGCCACGAAGCGCGCGGTGTGGACGACGAAGGCCGGCTGGTTGCGCTCCTTGCGCACCGGCTGGGGCGACAGGTACGGCGCGTCGGTCTCGACGAGCAGCCGGTCCTCCGGCACGCGCTCGGCGGCCTCGGCCAGCGACTGGGCGCTCGGGTAGGTGACGTTGCCGGCGAAGCTGAACCACCAGCCCTGCTCGACGCACTCGTCGAGGTGGTCGGGCATCGAGAAGCAGTGCAGGATCACCCGCACGCCCTGCGCCCGCTCGCGCAGCGTCGCGATCGTCGGCTCCCCGGTGGCGCGGGTGCGGATGACGAGCGGCTTGCCGCTCCGCTGGGCGAGCCCGATCTGCGCCTCGAACGCGCGCTGCTGGTCGGCCGGCGGCGTGCGGTCGCGGTAGAAGTCGAGGCCGGTCTCGCCGATCGCGACGCAGCGCTCGTGCGCGGCGAGCGCCTCGAGCTCGGCGAGATCGTTGTCGTCGAAGCCGCTCGCGCTGTTGGGGTGGCGGCCGATCGCGGCGTACACCTGCGGGAAGGTCTCGGCAGCGGCGAGCGCGGCGCGGCACGAGGCGCCGTCGGTGCCGACGGTGAGCATCCGGTCGACGCCCTCGGCCGCGGCGGCGGCGACCAGGTCGGCGTCGTCGGGCGCGCAGCTCTCGAGGTGGGTGTGGCTGTCGATCACGCCGTCGCGAGCTTCGGGAAGAGCGGCTCGATCTTCTCGAGCCGGTCCTTGGCCAGCGCCTCGAGCAGCACGTCCATCTTCGCCGGCATGAACGGCTGGAGGAGGTCCGCGACCTCGCGGAGGTTGTGCGCGAGCGTGGCCAGCGCTCGGTCGAGCTCGGGCGCCTTGTCGGGATCCTTCGCCAGCGCCCACGGCGCCTGCTCCTCGACGTAGCGGTTGAGCCGCCGCACGAGCGTCCACGCGGTCTCGAGCGCGTCGTAGATGGCGAAGCTCGCCATCTGCTCGTCGAACGCCTGCGTGACGCTGAAGTCCTCGGGCTCGGCGTCGGGGACCACGCCGTCGCGGTAGCGGCCGATCATGCTGATCGTGCGGCTCGCGAGGTTGCCGAGGTCGTTGGCGAGCTCGGACTCGTAGCGGCGCTCGACCGCCGCCATCGAGACGGCGCCGTCCTCCCCGAAGGCGACGTCGCGCATGAGGTAGAAGCGCAGCGCGTCGGTGCCGAACTTCTCCATGACCTCGAACGGGTCGAGCACGTTGCCGTCGGACTTCGACATCTTGCGGTTGTCGTGGCCGAGCAGGAAGCCGTGGACGAACACCTGCCGCGGCAGGTCGATCCCCGCGGCCATCAGCAGCGCCGGCCAGTAGATCGTGTGGAACTTGAGGATGTCCTTGCCGATCAGGTGGTGCGTCGGCGCACCCCAGAACGTGTCGGTCACGTCCTCGCCGGGCCTGGCGTAGCTGAGCGCGGTGTAGTAGTTGAGCAGCGCGTCGAACCAGACGTAGAACACGTGGCTATCGTCCCACGGGACCGTCACGCCCCAGGTGATCTTGCCGCGGGTGAGGCTGATGTCCTGGAGCCACTGGCCGATGAACGCCTTGGCCTCGTTCGCCCGCGTCGACGGCTGCACGAAGTCGGTCTCGTGGAGCTGCTCGAGCCGCTCCTGGAACGCCGAGAGCTGGAAGAAGTAGTTCTCCTCCTCCTCGCGCGTGAGCGCGATGCGGTGGATGAGGCACGTGTGGTCGGGGCCCTGCTCGGCCTCGGACTTGAAGTCCGCGCAGCGCGGGCAGTACCAGCCCTCGTAGAGGCCCTTGTAGACGTGCCCGTTGTCGTGGACGCGCTGCATGACCTCCTGCACCCGGGCGACGTGGCGGGGATCGCTCGTCCGGATGAAGAAGTCGTTGGACGCGTTGATGCGCGGCATCAGGTCCTGGAAGCGCGCGGCGTTGCGGTCCGCGAGGTCGCGCGGCGTCACGCCCTCCCGCTCGGCCGCCTGGGCGACCGGCTCGCCGTGCTCGTCCGTGCCCGTGAGAAAGAAGACGTCTTCCCCGCGCTGGCGCATGTGCCGGGCGAGGATGTCCGCGCCGATCGTCGAGTACGCGTGCCCGAGGTGGGGCGCGGCGTTGACGTAGTAGATCGGCGTCGTGACGT
This sequence comes from uncultured Solirubrobacteraceae bacterium, assembly GCA_902806215.1. Lineage (GTDB taxonomy): Bacteria > Actinomycetota > Thermoleophilia > Solirubrobacterales > Solirubrobacteraceae > CADCVT01. The sequence goes on from CADCVT010000211.1 coordinate 7,737, forward strand.
AGAAGGCCATCGCCGACCTACGGTAGAGGCCGGTTCCAGCCCCGGGCGCTCAGCCCGGCTCGGCGCGGCGCACGTTGTCGCGGCCGGACCGCTTGGCCTCGAGCAGCGCGGCGTCCGCGGCCTGCAGCAGCGCCGACGGCGGCTGCCCCGGGGACCACTGGGCGACGCCGACGCTCGCGGCGATGGAGATCCCGAGGTCCGCGAGGTCCCCGACAGACGAGGCGATCCCGGAGCGGATGCGCTCGGCGGCGAGCGCCGCGTCCTCGGCGTCGGCCAGCGGCAGCAGCACGACGAACTCGTCGCCCCCGTAGCGGCAGGCACGGTCGTACGGGCGGCTGTGGGCCTGCAGCGCGGCGGCGACCCGCCGCAGCACGAGATCGCCGATCGGATGGCCGTGGCCGTCGTCCCACGGGACGGGCACGCCCCAGGTCAGCTTCCCGCGCGAGAGCGAGACATCCTGGAGGCCGCCCGAGATGAACGCGCGCGCCTCGTTGAAGCGCTGGCGCGGCTGGACGAAGTCGGGCTGGGAGTCGAACAGGCGCTCGAGCGGCTCCTGGAAGGCGCTCAGCCGGAAGAACCAGTTCTCCTCGGATTCGCGGTCGAGCGGGATGAGGTGGATGAGGCACGTGTTGCCCGGCCCGATCTCCTGCTCGGTCTTGAAGTCCGCGCA
>CADCVT010000212.1 GCA_902806215.1 uncultured Solirubrobacteraceae bacterium
TGCCGACGCCGAGGAACAGCACGAGGCTGGGCACGCGGACGCGCCCCGCGACCAGGGACGCGAGCAGGCCGGCGGCCAGCATCGCGGAGGCGATGAGGATGAGCTGCCCGTCGTGCAAGGAGGTCACCTTGCCATGCGGGCCGGGAGAACGACCGCAAATCGACCTCGGGGAACTCCCCCAAGGTTTGTGAGGGGACAGTCCCCGCACAAGCTCCGGTTTGTGAGGGGACAGTCCCCGCACAAGCTTCGGATTTTGTGAGGGGACAGTCCCCGCACAAGCTCGGGGACAGTCCCCGCACAAGCTCCGGGTGACTGTCCCCGCAGGTTTGTGCGGGGACTGTCCCCCTAGGTTCGGGCGGTCACGGTCGTGGTCTTCGTCGCCGTGTTGCCGGCGGCGTCCCTCACGGTCAGGGTGAGGGTGAGCTTTGCGGTCTTGCGGCCTCGGAGGGCCTTCTTCAGCGCTGAGCTGCGACCTTGAGCTTCACGGTGCCCGCTCGGGTGACGGGGGCGGTCGCCTTCAGACCCTTCGGGCCGGTCAGCGTGGCCGTGCCGGTGCAGGCCTCCGAGCAGTCGACCGTCACCCGGAGGCCTCGGCGCAGCAGCGGGCTGCGCGCGGTCTTGACGACGGTGACCGTCAGGACCGGGGCGCTGCGGTCGGCGCGGGGGGAGCTCGTCACGGTCGGCCCGGGCCCGGCGATCGGGGCCGTCGTGCCCGTTCCCGGCTGCGGTTGCGGCTTTGCGTCCCCCCGCTCTTCGGCTTGTCCTCGAAGGCCGGCGGGGCCGGGTTCTTGGCGGTGAACCGCCGCACGAGCGACGAGACGTTCCCCGCGCCGTCGGCCGCGCTGACGACGAACGTGTACTCGTCTTCGAGGAGCTTCTGCGGCTTCGGTCGGGCATGAGCCGAACGGCTCCTCGGGGCCCCACGCGCACTCCACGACGGCCACATCGGAGACCGCGTCGGTCGCGGAGGCTCCGAAGGTGTAGTCGCCCGGGGCGATCGTCGCGCCCTCGGCCGGGAGGCCCGACACGGCGATCACGGGGCCGCTGCCGTCGGAGATCCATGACAGCGCGGCCGTCGTCGAGGTGTTGCCGGCCTTGTCGACCGCGCGGAACTGCCACTTGCGCAGCCCCTCGGCCTCGTTCAGGTCACGCAGCCAGCCCGAGTTCTCGCACGTCGCCCACGTCCCGCCGGGCGGCAGGCACTCGACCCGATCGAGGTTGGCGTCCGCGCCGCTCGGGCGAACCTGGACCTCGGTGCCCTTCTTGGCCCACGGGTTCGCCGGGCCGCCGTCCGCCGCGACGGTCGGAACGGTCGCGTCGACGGTGAACGTCCGCGCCCGGGTCTGCGCGTTGCCGGCCTTGTCGAACGCGCGGATCGTCAGCGTCCACGGGCCGTCCTCGGTCGGAAGTCCCTCGTGGTAGGTCCCCATGGTGCACGCCCCGCCCGTGGCGCTCGCGGTCGTCCCCTTGGTCAGCGCGCACTCGAGCGCGTCCACGTCGTTGCCCTTCGTGAAGTTGATGCCGACGACGCCCTTGGCGTGCCACGCGTGGGGAACGGCGCCGTCTCGTCCCTGACCGAATCCAGGATCCAGAGCTTGAAGTCGACGTGCCTGACCGCCCCGTCGTCGTCCCAGGCGTCGACCGCGGCCCTGATCGTCGAGTTCGTCCCGTAGAGCTGGTTCTCCGTCGGGCTGATCACGGTGATGTTCGGCCCCTTCGTGTCCGCGGCGTGCGCGGCCGACGCCAGGGCGAGGAGCACGAGGAGCAGGAGGACGACGGTTCCGAGACGTGGCATGACCGCGACGCTAGGCGCGGCCGCGCCGTCTGCCTTCCGTCGCACGTCGCGACGGCGTCCTCCGAAGGTCGCGTCCTACAGCCGGCAGCCGCCGCCGAACGCGTCCGCCATCGCGTCGGCGTCGTGGCGCAGCGCGGTCAGATAGGTCCCGTCCGGCGCCACGGTGTCCGCGTACAGCGCGGGCCCGACCTTGGCGCCCGACTCCCGCGCGACGGCCTGCTCGAGCCGCCGGTTCAAGGACGTCTCGGGGAAGATCGTCCGCACGTTCTCGCGCTTGATCGCCGCCACGAGCTTGCGCACGTCGCCCGCGGATGCCTGCGCGTTCGTCGACCGCCCGGGGATGATCGAGCCGAGGACGTCGATGTCGTACCGGCGAGCGAAGTAGCCGAACGCGTCGTGGTTCGTGACGAGCTTGCGCCGCTCGGGCTTCAGCGACGACATGCACGACTCGATCCGGTCGTCGAGCGCGCGGATCCGCGCGACGTACTTCTCCGACCGGGCGGCGTACGCGGACGCGCCGTCGGCGTCCTCGTCGGCCAGCAGCGCCTGGATCCGCTCGACGGCGGCGGCCGCGTTCGACGGGTCCTGCCACCAGTGCGGATCGTCGCTCTCGACGCCGATCTCCTGGTCGAGCGTGATCCGCTTCGCGTCGCCGCCGGCCTGCCCGACGAGGTCCTCGAGCCACCCGTCGACCTCGCCACCGGAGGCCAGGACGACGTCGGCCTCGGCGATCGCCTGGGCATCGCTCGGGCGCGGCTCGTAGTCGTGCGGGTCGGTCTTCGCGTCGAGGATCGTCTTCACGGAGACGCGCCCGCCGCCGACCTGCCGCGCGAAGTCGCCGAGCTGCCCCGTCGTCGCGACGACCCGGAGCTCCCCGCCGTCCGAAGAGGAACCCCCGCAGCCGGCGACGACCGCCGCGAGCGCCACCACACAAATGAGAACCGTTCTCACCACGACGGGTGAGATTACCAACTAGACGAGGAACTCCCCGGGCGCGAGCTCGTACTTGGCCAGGTCGTAGACGTCGGCCTTCTCGTCGGTGACCGAGCGCGCGGCGCGGAACGTGACGTTCAACCGATCGGGCCGGCACTCCATGACCGCGTAGCCGCGGTCGCGCGTGTTGGCGAACTTGATGTGCGGGTTGTTCGAGAGGATCCCCACCTCGCTCACGACGCCGCCAGCGGTGTCGGCCGGCGGCGGGAAGATGAACTGCGACGTCAGCGAGCCGCCGACGAACTCGGTCGCCACCGGCGGCGGGTCGCCGGGTGCGCCGCCGCGACCGGTCGGCGTGACGTTGCCGACGTAGAACGAGTGGATGTCGCCGGTGATGAACGTGAGGTCCTTCACGCCCTTGTCGCGCACATGCTCGAGGATCTCCTGGCGCTCGGCCGCGTAGCCGTCCCACTGGTCCTTGTTGATCTCCTGTCCGCGCGGGCCGTCCAGCGACATGATCATCGCCTGGTTCGCGACGACCTTCCAGCGCGCCCGCGATCGCTCCAGGCCCTCCTTCAGCCACGCCTTCTGCGTCGCGCCGAGGAGCGTCCGCCCCGCCGCCTCGGACTCCGTGCACGGCACGAAGAACTGGTCGCCGCACGGCTGGTCGTCGCGGTACTGGCGCTGGTCGAGCAGGAACAGCTCCGCGTTCGCGCCGAGCGGGATCGTGCCGTACGTGCGGTCGGGCTCCTCGGGGACGCGGATCCGCGGCATGTGCTCGAAGAACGCCCGGTAGCCGTTGACCTTGCGCTGCGCGAACGGGATCCGCACCTGCTTCGTGCCCGCGCCCGGCTTGTCCTTGGCGTAGTTGTCCTCGACCTCGTGGTCGTCCCAGATGTTGATGAGCGGGACCTTCGCGCGCATCGCGAGCAGGTCCTTGTCGGAGTGGTAGAGCGCGTACTTCGCGCGGTACTCCTCGAGCGTCTGGACCTCGCCGTCCTTGTTCGCGCCGGTCGTGTCCTGGCGCGGCCCCTCGTAGTAGAGGTGCTCGTAGATGTAGTCGCCGAGACACACGACGACGTCGAGGTCGGGCTCCTGGGCCAGGCCGCGGTGCCCGACGTAGTACCCGGCCACGAAGTCCTGGCAGGAGAAGAACCCGATGCGGACCGGCTCGGCGCTGTCGTCCGGGCGGGCGGTGCGGAAGCGGCCGACCGGGCTGTTCTCGTCGCAGGTGAAGAAGCGGTAGAAGTACTGCTCGCCGGGTGCGAGGACCCGGTTCTCGGCGCGGTGGTGCACCGCGAAGCTCTTCTCGGCGTCGGCGACGACGTCCTGGCGGTAGAGGACCGAGCGGAAGTCCTCGTCGCGGCTGATCTCGACCTGCAGCCGGCTCGTGCGCTCGACGCCCTCGAGCTTCGTCCACAGCGTGATGCCGTTGAGGCTCTGCTGCCCCGACGCGACGCTCTGCGTGAACCGGCCGCCCCGGATGAGCGGCAGCGCGGACTGCGCCGAACGGCCGAGCGGCGCCGCCCCACCGACCCCGCGGCCGAGCAGGAGCGCACCGGCTCCTGCGCCGGCACCTGTGATCAGGCTGCGTCGTGTGAGGCGCGAGTCCACGTGCGATGGCAGTATGCAGCCGCGTGAAGCGCGTTGCTCCGATCCTCGCCGCCGGTCTGGCCGTCATGGGCGTGGCGACCATGCGCCCTGGCGCGGAGACCGGCGCCTGCGCGCAGGACGCCGTCGTGCCGCGCAACGACTGCTCCTCGCAGAAGACGCCGCAGACGCTCGAGCAGTGCGCCGCGACGACCCAGTCCTTCCGCTCGGTGTCCGTGCGCCCGCGCGGCCGCGGCCTGCGCTTCGCCTTCACCCGGCGCGTCGACCGGCCGGTCACCGTCGACGTGTTCCAGGTCTCGACCGGGCGCCGGGTCCTCGGCCAGCGCCGGGTCGCCCGCTTCACCGGCCGCACCGGCGCGTTCACGTGGAGCGGCGCGCGCGGCTCGGACGGCCTCTACTTCGCCCGCTTCGCGATCCGCGACCAGCGCGGACGCGTCGACTCGCGCCGCGTCGCGCTCGTGCGCCGCTCGGGGCGCTTCGCGCTGCGCCCGGACTTCTACCGCCGGACCTCGTGCGCGACGCTCACCTCGTTCAAGCTCGAGCGGCCCGCGTTCGGCGGCCGCGGCAACCGTCCGCTGGGCATCGCGTTCCGCCTCGCCCGCGAGGGCCGGGTGACCGTCGAGGTGCTCCGCGGCAAGCGGGTCGTGCGCCGCTTCGCGGCCAAGAACCGGCGCGCGCAGATCACCCACCGGCTGCGCCTGGCGCCCGAGCGGCTGCCCCGCGGCACGTACCGGGTGCGCCTGCGCTACGCCGGCGACCGCGGGTCGTTGACGGCCGAGCTGTTCGCCCAGCGTCTCTAGACCTCGTCAGGCGGCCAGTCTGAGGCCCCCACGGTCAAGAGGACGAATGTCGTGCCGAAGACAGCGAGGGAGTGAGTTCCCCCGCTTCCGAATCCCCCCGCCCCGCCAAGCCGCAGGGCCGTGCCCGTCTCGCCGCCGCGCTCGGTGGCGCCGGCGTGCTCGCCGTCGGCCTCGGTGCCGGCGTGCTCCAGTCCGCAGCGCAGGATGCCGGCCCCCAGGCCGCTCCCGGCGAGGAGGCGCTCGGCGCCCAGCAGCCGCAGACCGCCGCAGCCGCCGCGCAGCCTGCTGCCAGCGCCCAGGCCACCCAGACCGAGACCTCGACCGCGCCCGCGACGGTGACGGGCACGCAGGACGCTCCGCCGCCCGCCGCGCCGGCGACCCCGGCTCCCGACCCGGCGCCCGCTCCCGAGCCGGCCAGCACGCCTTCGAACGCATCCCCTGACCAGCCTGCTGTTCCCGCGCCGTCGGAGGCCGCTGCTGCCGCTCCAGACGCCACGGCCGTGGCGTCTCCGGCCGCGGCTACCGCCGATCCGGCATCCCCGGGAACTGCCGCGGGTCAGGACAAGGGTCGCGATGCCGCGGCGAAGAAGGACGCCGCTGCCGCCGAGGAAGCCCCCGCCGAGGACTGCGACGACGTCGACGCGAAGGCCGCCGCCTCGGACGAGGCGATCACGCTCCAGGGGCACGACCACGACCACGGCGACGAGGCCGCCGGCGTCTGCGTCGTAGAGGAGGAGACCACCACCTCGAAGACGACCAAGAAGCGCAAGAAGGCCAAGAAGCGCGTCGACCATGGCGAGGCCGGCGATCCGTCGGTCGACCGGCGCCCCGCGCCCGCCCCGATCCGCAACGCGGGCGGCGTCCCGACGCTGGCCAACCCGAGCACGTCGATCGCGATGCCCGGCCCGGCGCCGATCGGCGTCCCGAACTTCTTCATCGACAAGTTCCGCATCCCGCCGTTCCTGCTCCCGATCTACCAGGCCGCCGGCACCGAGTACGGCGTGCGCTGGGAGGTCCTCGCCGCGATCAACGAGATCGAGACCGACTACGGCCGCAACGTGAACGTCTCGTCCGCCGGCGCGCTCGGCTGGATGCAGTTCATGCCCGCGACGTGGAAGGCGTACGGCGTCGACGCCAACGGCGACGGCCGCAAGGACCCGTACAACCCGGTCGACGCGATCTTCGCCGCCGCGCGCTACCTCAAGGCCGCCGGTGCCGACAAGGACCTCTACAAGGCGATCTTCGCCTACAACCACGCCGACTGGTACGTCGACTCGGTGCTCATGCGCGCCCGTCTCGTCGGCGGCCTGCCGGTCGATCTCGTCGGCTCGCTGACCGGCCTGACGCAGGGCCGCTTCCCGATCGGCGCGAAGGCCCGCTACGCCGCCGACCTCGACGAGCAGCGCTCGCCGAAGGCCAAGGCCGCGGTCAAGGTCGTCGAGAGCGACTCGACGCGCCGCGGGATCATGATCTTCGCCAACGAGGGCGCCCCCGCCGTGGCCACGCACGACGGCAAGGTCGTCGGCCGCGGCACCGACAAGCGCCTCGGCCGCTACGTCCAGGTGCGCGACACGCACGGCAACACGTACACGTACGCCCGGCTCCAGAAGCTCGAGGCGACGCACCCGGTGCCCAAGCGCGGCGCCAAGCCGAAGCTCGTCGAGCCGATCTCGGTCGACGACGAGGTCGCGGTCGAGCCGAAGCCCGGCGCTCCGGTCGTCGAGGCCGAGAACGGCGCCAAGGAGCGCCTCTTCGCCCACCCCGCCCGCCCGAAGGCATTCAAGGCCGGCGGCAGCGAGCAGGTCGGCGTCCCGGCCCCGAAGGTCAAGGGCAACGACGAGTACGTCAAGGACCTCCTGCACCTGCGTCCCGACCAGGTGACGTGGAAGGAGCTCGAGAAGGGCTCCACCGTCGTCGCCGGCACGGTCATCGGGACCGTCGGCAAGACGTCGTCGACCCGCTCCCCGCACATGCTCTTCGAGATCCGCCCCGCCGGCCGCGGCGCCCCGCGGATCGACCCGAAGCCGATCCTCGACGGCTGGAAGCTCCTCGAGTCCACCGCGATCTACCGCGCGCACACGAAGAACCCGTTCTTCGGCAAGGACTCCAAGGCGCCGACGATCGGCCAGATCCTGCTGATGAGCAAGGAGACGCTCCAGCGCCGCGTCCTGGCCAACCCCGACGTGAAGATCCACGAGAGCGGGCGCCAGGACATCAGCAAGGGCATGATCGACCGCCGCGTCCTCGCGCTGCTCTAGTTCCTCGCCGGCAACGGCCTGAAGCCCACCGTCTCGAGCCTCTACCGGCCCGGCTCGATCACCGTCTCGGGCAACCTCTCCCACCA
>CADCVT010000213.1 GCA_902806215.1 uncultured Solirubrobacteraceae bacterium
AAACGTCGACGGGACCTTCCGGCACGTGCTGCTGTGGATCACCGCGCAGCCGGCCGACACCAAGGTCGCCATCCCTGAAGTCACGTTGTTCGAACCGAAGGACTGAGAACACTGCCCAGCGTCGCCACCATGCGGACCACCCACGGTCCGATCGAGATCGAGCTCTTCGACGAGGACGCTCCCAAGACCGTCCAGAACTTCAAGAAGCTCTCAGGCGACGGCTTCTACGACGGGGTGATCTTCCATCGCGTCATCAAGGACTTCATGATCCAGGGCGGCGACCCGACGGGCACCGGCACCGGCGGCCCGGGCTACCAGTTCGAGGACGAGATCAACGACCACAAGATCGCCCGCGGCGCCCTCGCGATGGCGAACGCCGGCCCGAACACGAACGGCTCGCAGTTCTTCATCGTCACGACGCCCGAGGCGCCGTGGCTCGACGGCAAGCACACCGTCTTCGGCCGCGTGACCGGCGGGATGGACGTCGTCGACAAGATCGAGGGCACCGAGACCGGTCCGGGCGACAAGCCGCGCCAGGACATCGCGATCGAGGGCGTCGACCTCCAGGTCTAGGGCGACCACCCGCGCCGGCTTCGGCCGGCGCGGCTCCCCGCTTGCGAACGGGACTGCGCAGAGCAGCTAGATTTGGCTGTTCGGCCAGCAGCACGAGGGAGCTTCACCATGGCAGGCGTCGAAGAACGAGTCGATCCGTCTCAGGTCTCGACCGTCGGGGGCATCGACTCCGAGGGACAGATCATCGTGGAGAACCCCGCGACCGGTCGCGAGATCGGCCGGGTCCCGGAGATGAGCGCCGACGAAGTCGTCGAGCTCGCCCGCAAGGCGCGCGCCGCGCAGCCGGGGTGGAACGCGCTCGGCTTCGAGGGGCGCGCCCGCGTGCTCAACCGCGCGCAGAAGTGGGTCATCGACAACCGCGACCGGATCATCGAGACGATCGTCTCGGAGACCGGCAAGACCTACGAGGACGCGCTGATCGCCGAGATCAACTACGCGACGTCCGCGTTCGGGTTCTGGGCCAAGAACGCCCCCAAGTTCCTCGGCGACGAGCGCATCAAGACGAGCTCGCCGTTCGTGCTCGGCCGCAAGCTCGTCGTGCGCTACCAGCCGCTCGGGCTCGTCGGCGTCATCGGGCCGTGGAACTACCCGCTGACGAACTCCTTCGGCGACTGCATCCCCGCGCTGGCCGCCGGCAACGCCGTCATCCTCAAGCCGTCCGAGGTCACGCCGCTCACGTCGCTGCTCATGGCCGAGGGCCTGCGCGCGTGCGGCCTGCCCGAGAACGTCTACCAGGTGGCCACCGGCCGCGGCGAGACCGCGCAGGCGCTGATCGACCAGGTCGACATGGTGATGTTCACCGGCTCGACGGCGACCGGCAAGAAGGTCATGCAGCGCGCCGCCGAGACGCTCACGCCCGTGTCGCTCGAGCTGGGCGGCAAGGACCCCATGATCGTCCTGAGCGACGCCGACCTCGAGCGCGCCGCCAACGCGGCGGTCTACTACTCGATGCAGAACGGCGGCCAGACCTGCATCTCGGTCGAGCGCGTCTACGTCGAGGAGCCGGTCTACGACCAGTTCGTCGCGAAGGTCACCGAGAAGGCCCGCGCGCTGCGCCAGGGCGTCCCGACCGGCTACGGCGCGATCGACATCGGCGCGGTCACCTCGCCGGCGCAGGTCGACATCATCGACTCCCACGTCCGCGACGCCGAGTCCAAGGGCGCGAAGATCCTCGTCGGCGGCCACAAGCACGGCACCGGCGGCGCGAACTTCTACGAGCCGACGGTCATGGTCGACGTCGACCACTCGATGCTGGCGATGACCGAGGAGACCTTCGGGCCGACGCTGCCGATCATGAAGGTGCGCGACGCGGAGGAGGCGATCACGCTCGCCAACGACTCGCCGTACGGCCTCAGCGGATCGGTGTGGACGAAGGACGTCGCTCGCGGCGAGGCCGTCGCCCGGCGCGTGCAGTCCGGCGCCGTCGACGTCAACGACGCGATGCTCAACTACTCGGCGCTCGAGCTGCCGATGGGCGGCTGGAAGGCGTCGGGCCTCGGCACGCGCCACGGCGCCGCCGGCATCCGCAAGTACTGCGCCCAGCAGGCGATCCTGGTGACCCGCTTCGCGCCCAAGCGCGACGTGCACATGTTCCCGTACAAGAAGAGCACGGGGAAGCTCATCGGCGGCATGCTCAAGCTCATCTACGGTCGCGGCAAGCGCGACTAGCCGTCCGCTGCACCCCGCGGCCCTGAAGCTCGTCGCCCCGCCGTGGGCGACGGGCCGTCCCTGACGTGCTGGCGATCTCGCTCGCGCTGCTCGCCTCCGCGTCGTGGGGCGTCGCGGACTTCGCCGGCGGCCTGCTGAGCCGCCGGCTCCCCGCCGTCCTCGTCCTGCTCGGCCAGCAGGCGACGGCGCTCGTCGTCGTCGGCCTCGTCATCGCGATCGCAGGGGAGGGTCCGCCGGAGCAGCGCGCGATCCTGCTGTCGCTTGCCGCGGGCGTGTGCGGGGCGATCGCGCTCGGGCTGTTCTACCGCTCGCTCGCGCTCGGCGCGATGAGCATCGCGGCGCCGATCTCCGCGAGCGGGATCGTCGTGCCGGTCGTCGTCGGCGTCGCCACCGGGGACCGCCCGACCGCGCTGCAGGCGGTCGGCCTCGCGGTCATCGCCGCGGGGGTCGTGCTCGCCTCGCGCGAGGCCGCAGGCGAGGCCGATCAGGCGGGCGCCGTCGACCGGCGCAAGAGCGTGCTGCTCGCGCTCGCCGCCGCGCTGTTCTTCGGGACCTTCTTCACGCTTTCGGACTCGGCGGCGGACTCGTCGGTCCTGTGGCTGCTGTTCCTCGGACGCTCCGCGGCGGTGCCGCTGCTGGCGATCCTCGCCCGGGCCACCGGCAACCTGCGGGTGCCCGAGCGGCGCGACCTGCTGTTCCTCGCGGGGGTCGGGGTCGCCGACCTCGTCGCCACCGGCCTCTACGCCGTGGCGCTGACCGAGGGACTGCTCTCGATCGTCGCCGTCGTCGGCGCGCTCTACCCCGTCACGACGGTGCTGCTCGCCCGGGCGATCCTGCACGAACGGCTGCAGGTCGCCCAGGCGATCGGCGTCGCGTTGGCGTTCACCGGCGTCGCCGCGGTCGCGGCCGGCTGAGGCTCAGAGCGTCGCGCGGCCGGTGGTCGCCGGCGGCAGCTCCGGGAGGCGCGGCGGGAACTGGGTGCACTCGCTGTCGGGCGGGCAGCAGCGGATGAGCGGCGCGGTCGGGTCCTTCGGGTTGAACGGCTGCGAGACGCAGGCGGTGTCGGCCGAGACGCGGGCGGTGTTGGCGGTGGCGGCGTCGGCACCGAGCGCGCCGACGGTGGAGAGGCCCAGCAGGGCCGCGGGGACGAGCAGACGGCGAGAGATGGAAGCGATCATGCAAGAGGGAACGCTCAACGAGCGCGTTCCTCGCGCTACGCGCCGACGCCGTCGTCGAGCACGCGCTGGGGAACGACGGTGAACGCGCTGCGGTCGACCCACGGCTCGGCGTCGGCGAGCTGGTAGGGGCGGCGCGGCGGGTGCGCGTCGGTGGCCACGAGATGCACCATCCCCGTCTCGGCCAGGTGCCGCGCGGCCTGGGTGCGCTCGACCTTCTCGTGACCGGTGAGCGGCCCGACGTTGACGGCGAAGAGCGCGCCCGCCGCGACGAGCGGCTCGAGCAGCGCGGCGCCCTGCTCGAGGAAGCCGCGGCTGCGCTCGGGGTGCGCGAGCAACAGGCCGTACCCGCGGCTGCGCAGCTCGTGCGCGCCGTCGAGGAACGCGTCGTCGACGCCCGAGAACGGCACCTCGTAGAGCAGCCACCGCGCGTCCGGAGGGCCGTGGGCGAGGAGCTCGAGCTCCTCGGCGTCGAGGTCGCCGATCGAGGCGGGCTTGAGCTCGCCGCCGGGCACGACCCGAAGGTCGATGCCCTCCTCGTCGAGCGCGCGCTGGACCTCGGTCACCCGGTCTCCGATCGTGCGCACGTCGACCTGCTCGACGTGTGGCGTGGCGACGATCGTTCCGGTGCCGCGGGCCACCGCCTCTCGGGCGTACTCGACCGACTCCTCCATCCACTGCGGGCCGTCGTCGACCCCGGGCAGCAGGTGGCAGTGAAGGTCGACGGCGCGCGGGGTCATGGCAGGTTAGGTTCCACCACATGCCCGCCGAGTTCGCGATCGAAGCACAGGGACTGCAGAAGGCCTTCGGATCCGTGCGGGCGCTCGACGACGTCAGCTTCCGGGTGGAGGAAGGCACGGTACTCGGGCTGCTCGGGCCGAACGGCGCGGGGAAGACGACCGCGGTGCGGATCCTCACCACGCTGCTCAAGCCCGACAGCGGGTCGGCCCGCGTGGCGGGCGTCGACGTGGTCGAGGACCCGGCGACCCTGCGCACCCGGATCGGCCTCGCCGGCCAGTACGCGGCGGTCGACGAGAACCTCACCGGCGAGGAGAACCTCGTGATGGTCGGGCGGCTCTACCACCTCGGCAAGCGCCTGTCGGAGGAGCGCGCGGGCGAGCTGCTGCAGACGTTCGCCCTGACCGACGCGGCCGACCGGGTCGTCCGCGGCTACTCCGGCGGCATGCGCCGCAGGCTCGACCTCGCCGCCGCCCTCGTCGCGCAGCCGCCCGTGCTGTTCCTCGACGAGCCGACGACCGGGCTGGACCCGCGCTCGCGGCTCGGGCTGTGGGAGACGATCGAGGGACGGGTCGCGGCGGGGACGACCGTGCTGCTGACGACCCAGTACCTCGACGAAGCCGACCGCCTGGCCGGACGCATCGCGGTGATCGACCACGGCCGCGTGATCGCCGAGGGGACGCCGGACGAGCTCAAGGGGCGCGTCGGCGGCGAGCGCCTCGAGCTCACGCTCGTCGACTCCACTGCCGCGCCGAGCGCGATGACCGCGCTCGAGGCGATGGCCGACTGCGACGCGCCGGTCGCCGTCGACGGCGTCGTGCGCGTGACGATGCGCCGGCGCCACGGCGCGATCGCCGAGGCGGTGCGCCGGCTCGACGAGGCGGGCGTGGGCATCGACGACCTCGTCGTGCGCAAGCCGACGCTCGACGACGTGTTCCTCGAGCTGACCGGCCACGCCGCCGAGGACGAGGAGGAGGCGGCGGCATGAAGGATGCGGTCGCCGACACCTTCGTCATCGCTCAGCGCAACCTCAGGCGCATCCCGCGCGCGCCGGACCTGCTGATCAGCTTCACCGTGCAGCCGATCATGTTCATCCTGCTGTTCGCGTACGTCTTCGGCGGCGCGATCGAGACGCCGGGCTACGACGACTACATCGACTTCCTCATGCCGGGGATCGTCGTCCAGGCGATCTCGTTCGGCGGGTTCGTCACCGCGATCGGCCTGTCGAGCGACCTCGAGAAGGGGCTCATCGACCGCTTCCGCTCGCTGCCGATGTCGCGGGCCGCCGTGCTGGCGGGGCGGACGCTGGCCGACGTGGCGACGAACCTCCTGCAGCTCACGGTGCTCGTCGTCGTGGGCCTGCTCATCGGCTTCACGTTCGACGCGAACGTGCTGGAGATCGTGGCCGGGTTCGCGCTCATGCTCCTGTTCGGCTACGCGTTCTCGTGGGTGTTCGCGTGGTGCGCGCTCGTGGCGTCGTCGGGAGAGTCCGCGCAGGCGATCGGCTTCATCCTGATCTTCCCGCTGTCGTTCGCGTCGTCGGCGTTCGTGCCGGTCGAGTCGATGCCGGACTGGCTTCAGGTGTTCGCCGAGATCAACCCGTTCACGACGCTGACCGACGCGCTGCGCGCGCTGTGGGTCGGCGCGCCAGCGGGCGACGACGTGTGGCTCGCCGTCCTGTGGTGCGTCGGGCTGACGGCGGTGTTCGCCACCCTGTCGGTGGCGCGCTACCGCCGCGCCGTCACCCGTTGATGCTCCTCATCGTCCTGCCCGCGCTCGTCGCGGCCGTCCTCTACGCGCGCCGCGCGGCGACGCTGCGCGCGGCGGGGCGCCCGGTCGAGCCGTGGCGGCAGGGCAGCTTCGCAGCGGGGATCCTGCTCGGCACCGGCGGGCTCGTCGTCCTCGGCGGGCTGGGCGACGAGCGCTTCGCGGCGCACATGGCCGAGCACCTGCTGCTCGGCGTCGTCGGCGCGCTGTTGATCGTGCTCGGCCTCACCGGGCCGGTGCTCCAGCCGGTGCTGCGGCGGTTCGGCTGGCTGCGCGCGCTCGGGCATCCCGTGCTCGCGTTCGGGCTGTGGGCGCTCAACCTCTTCGCGTGGCACGTCCCCGTGCTGCACGAGGCCGCGGTCGAGTCGGCGTGGGTGCATGCCGTGCAGCACAGCCTGTTCCTCGGGCTCGGCGTCGCGGTGTGGCTGCCGCTGTTCGGGCCGCTGCCGCAGCCGGCGTGGTTCCGGAACCTCGGGCGGCTCGTGTTCATCATCGGCGTCCGGCTCGTGGGCGCGCTGTTGGCGAACATCCTGCTGTGGGCCGACGAGCCGCTCTACGACGTCTACACCGCGACCGACCTGCTTGCCGACCAGCAGTTCGCGGCGGGGCTGATGATGGTCGAGGGGTCGCTGCTCACGCTCGTGCTGTTCGGGTGGCTGTTCCTGCGCGCGGCGCGCGAGTCCGAGGAGGCGCAGCGGCTCGTCGAGCTCGGGGCCGAGCCGGAACGCGCGGCCCGCGCCGCGGCAGCGCGGCGCAGTGCCGAGTTGCAACACCGCCTCGAGTCTGAGCGTTAGTCACACGACGCGAGCGGGGACGTGAAGAGGCATATGTCTCCATCGCTCTTGAGCAAGGTCGCGCAGTTCGCCCGCAGCCCCCAGGGCCGCAAGCTGGGCGCGCAGGCCACTCGCGCTGCGCGTGACCCCAAGACGCGCCGCCAGATCGAGCAGGTCCGCGCGCGCCTCTCGAGTCGCGGCAAGACTCCGCGATAGATCGCCAAGGTGGCGATCCATCGTCGGGAGTTCGCCCAAGGGGCGAACGTCCCGCTCATTCCAACGCTCGTTCTTCCGCTCGCTTCGCCAGCTCGAGGACCCCGTCGCCGAACGCCTTGAGGTACGGGTCGTCGGTCGCGCCCGACACCGCCCGCTTGTAGTTGCCCTCCATGAAGACGATCGACTTCCACAGGGCCAGCGTCTGGTACCAGCGGATGTCGGTCATCGACCGCCCGCTCTTCTCCTCGTAGCGCGCGACGAGCTCGGCACGCGTCGGGAACCCGTCCTCGCGCGTGACCGCGTTGAGCTCGAACTTCCCGAGCGGCGGGTCGTCGCGGTCGACCCACAGGGTGCACAGGTAGCCGAGGTCGGCGAGCGGGTCGCCGATCGTGGCCATCTCCCAGTCGAACACCGCGATGAGGTCGGCGGGCGACGACGGGCCGAACATGACGTTGCCGAGGCGGAAGTCGCCGTGGACGATCGTCGCCGGCGGCGAGTCGGGGAGGTTCGCGCGCAGCCACTCGCCGACGTTCTCGACCGCGGCGATCTCGCGCGTCTTGTTGTGCTCCCACAGCCCGCCGAAGCGCCGCAGCTGGCGCTCGAGGTAGCCCGTCGGCTTGCCGAAGCCCTCGAGGCCGGCGGCCTGCCAGTCGACGGCGTGGATCTCCACGAGCGTGTCGACGAGCTGCTCGCCCATGCGCCGGCGGTCGTCGATGCTGCCGAGCTCCGTCGGCACCGCGCTCGTCACGACGTGGCCCTCGACCTTCTCCATGACGTAGAACGGCGCGCCGATCACCGACTCGTCGGCGCACACGGCGAGGATCTCCGGGACGCGCGCCTGTCCCTGCGTTGCCTCGAGGACGCGCGCCTCGCGCAGGACGTCGTGCGCGCTCGGCGGCAGCGGCGGGCGCGGCGGGCGGCGGATGACCGCCTCCCAGTCGCCGCGCCGGATCACGAACGTGACGTTGGAGTGGCCCTCGCCGACC
>CADCVT010000214.1 GCA_902806215.1 uncultured Solirubrobacteraceae bacterium
GACCCACGCCGTCTCCGGGCGCGGCGTCGGCGCCGGCTCCTTGGCCGCGTCGAACAGCACCGTCGCGAGGTCGACGCCCGAGACGCCGTCGACGAGCGCGTGGTGGGTCTTGGCGATGAGCGCGAAGCGGTCGCCGTCGAGGCCGTCGACGAGCCAGATCTCCCACAGCGGGCGGCGCCGGTCGAGCTGGTGGCTGAACACGCGGCCGGCGAGGTTCTTGAGCTGCTCGTCGTTGCCGGGGGACGGCAGCCCCGTGTGGCGCAGGTGGTAGCGCAGGTTGAAGTGCGGGTCGTCGACCCAGACCGGGCGGCCCTGGCCGTACGGGACCTCCGCGAGGCGCTGTCGGTAGCGGGGGACGAGGTGCAGCCGGGCGTCGATCGCCTCGAGCAGCTCGTCGTACTCGGGGGCCTCGCCCTCGAAGGTCATCACGGATGCGACGTGCATCAGCGCGCCCTGGTCCTCCATGTGGAGGAAGGCGCTGTCAAGGGCGGTCAGGCGATCGGGCACGCACTGATCCTCGCATGCGTGCATGTCGGCGTTCAACACCGGGGTATACAACCTTCAACAGAGTGTGTAAGCTTCTGTCCACACCACCTGGAGACACCACCCCATGGACCTCTCTGACCCCACAGCCTTCTCCCGCATGTACGACGACCACGCTCGGAGCGTGTACGGCGCGGCTCTGCGCATCCTCAACGACTCCGCCCGTGCCCAGGACGTCGTGCAGGACGTGTTCCTGCGCGTCTGGCGCAACCCGTCGCGCTTCGACGCCCGCCGCGGCGAGCTCGGCTCCTACCTGCGGCTCATGGCCCGCTCGCGCGCGCTCGACGTCTACCGCGAGGGCCAGGCCGCCGGCCGCGCTCGCGACAAGATGCAGGTCGTCGCGACGACGGAGGAGATCGTCCGCGGCGACGACCGCCCGTCGGCGATCGTCGAGCGCGAGGAGGACGGCTCGGTGCTGCGCGCCGCGCTCAAGCGCCTGCCCGACAACCAGCGCGAGGCCCTCGTGCTCGCGTACTGGGGCGGCATGACCGCCGACGAGATCGCCCAGAAGTCCGGCGTCCCCCTCGGCACGGCCAAGAGCCGCATCCGCCTCGGCATGGCGAAGCTGCGCGCCGAGGTCGAGCCGCTCGGGCTCGCCGCCGCCGCGTAGCCCGGCGCAGCGCACACACCGCGCGCCGATCGCGGCGTAGCGTCCGGGCGCGTGAGCGTCTGGCGCCAGGTCCTCGCCGCGATCGTCCTCCCGGGGACGGTGACGATCGCCGTCCCCGCGCTCATCCTCGACGGCGACGGGCTCGGTCCGTGGACGTTCGCCGTCACGGGCCTGCTCCTCGTCGCGGCCGGAGCCGCGATCCTCGCCTGGACCGTCGTCCTCTTCGCCCGCATCGGCCGGGGCACCCTCGCGCCGTGGGATCCGACCCGGCGCCTCGTCGTCGCGGGTCCCTACCGCCATGTGCGCAACCCGATGATCAGCGGGGTCGTCACTGTCCTCGTGGGCGAGGCGGTCGCGTTCGCCTCCGTCGGCGTGGCCGCGTGGGCCGCCACGGTGTTCGTGGTCAACTGGGCGTGGTTCGTCCACGTGGAGGAGCCGGGGCTGATGCGCCGGTTCGGCGAGGAGTACCGGGAGTACCGGCGCGCGGTGCCGCGCTGGATACCGTCTCGGCGGTGAAGGCCCCGGGAGAGCCGTACGACGAGGCGGTCCGGCCGCTGTACGAGGCGGCTCGTGACGCGCTGCCGGTGGGCGCCGAGTTCTTCGACGCGCACACGCACATCGGGCACAACGACCCCGACGGCTTCACCGCCACGCCCGATGAGATCGTCGCGGGCCTCGACCGTGCCGGGCACGCCCGCGCGCTGACCTTCGCGTTCCACGAGCCCGAGGGCTACGGCGCCGCCAACGACGCGGTGCTCGCGGCCACCGCCGCCTCGGGCGGCCGGCTGCTGCCGCTCGCGCGCGTCGCGCCCGGGTCCGAGGACGCCGTGGCGGAAGCCCGCCGGTGCCTGGAGGCGGGAGCGTGCGGCATCAAGCTCCACCCGCGCTCGGACAGCTTCGGGCTTCCGCACGACGCGGTCGAGCAGGTCGTCGCGCTGTGCGCCGAGCGGCGCGCGCCGGTGCTCTTCCACGCGGGCCGCGGGATCCCGCGGCTGGGGGAAGCGGTCGTCGACCTCGCGCGGCGCTACCCCGACGCGCGGCTCATCCTCGCCCACGCCGGGATCAGCGACCTGAGCTGGATCGGCCCGGCTGCCGCCGAGCTGCCCAACCTCTTCTTCGACACCTCGTGGTGGCAGGTCGGCGATCTGCTCTCGCTGTACTCGTCCGTCCCCGCGGGCCGGATCCTCTACGCGAGCGACCTGCCCTACGGCAGCGCGATGTTCCACGGGTTCGCGATGCTCCGCTGCGCCGGCGCGGTCGGCCTGAGCGAGGACGCGCTCGCCGCGATCGCGGGCGGCTCGCTCGAGCGGGTGCTCGCGGGGGAGGAGCCGATCGACCTCGGTCCGGCCCCCGGCGCCGGCGCACTGGGACCGCGCGACGTCGACTTCGAGCGCACCGCGTCGTGGCTGGCGACGGGGTGCGTCCAGGCGTGGCGCGGCAACGACCCGACCGAGGCGCTGTCGCTGGCGGCGCTCGCCTGCCACCGCGCCGACGGCCACCCGGTCGCCGCGCAGATCGAGGGCCTCGTCGAGGTCACGCTCGACGCGCTCGCGGGCGGACCGGAGCACGCCGGCTACGCGGTCGTGGGCGCGATGGCCGCGCAGGTGCTCGCGGGCACCGCTGTGGCTTTCTGACACCTCCCTGGCGGCTTCGTGACAGATCCGTTGCAGCTGTGACCCGCGTCACAGTTGCGTCAAAGGACCGGCATACAGTCCGAACACGAGTTCGATAGCCGAACCGGTTCTGCTCTGGGCGGAACCGGGCGGGGGACCCATTGCCTGTGAGCGGCGCCGCGAATGTGGCGTGCGGCCGGGCCGGGGCGAATCGCCGGGTGGATCCCGGCGTAGCGGCCGTGACCTCTACGGGGGTCGCGAGGGGGCGAAGCCCCCTGCGTCGCGAGCCCGACAGCTAACCCCGTAGGCGCTGAAACCGAAGGAGGGCCTCTTCATGAGGTTGAACAGCACGCGCGCCCGCGGGCATCTTGCCCTGGGCGCGATCACCGCATCCATGCTCGCGGCAGGTCCCGCGGCAGCTCAGCAGGCCGCTCCGGCGGCACCCGCACCCGCACCCGCCGCGTCGTCCGGCGCCGCGGTCGCACCGGCGAAGGCCAAGAGCAGCCTGACCGTCGCCACGAAGCGCCTGAACGTCCGCGCCGGCCGCACCGCCGTCGTGGCGGGGCGCCTGCGCCCGGCCCGCGCCGGTCGCACCGTGACGCTCGAGCGTCGTGCCGGCCGCGGCTGGAAGACGATCGACAAGGCGCGTACGACGGCTTCGGGCCGCTACGCGCTGCGCTACCGGACGAGGGGCGCCGACCTGCTCACCGTCCGCGTGAAGTTCGCGGGCGACAGGACCGCCCGTCCGGCTCGCCGGCCGGTCGGGCGCCTGAACGCGTTCCGGCCCGCGCTGGCGTCGTGGTACGGCCCCGGCCTGTTCGGCAACGCGCTCGGCTGCGGCGGTCGCCTGTCGCCTGGCACGATCGGCGTCGCGCACAAGTCGCTGCCGTGCGGCACGAAGCTGACGCTGCGCAAGGGGTCGCGGATCGTCCGCGCCCGCGTGATCGACCGCGGCCCGTACGTCGGCGCCCGCGAGTTCGACCTCACCCAGGCCACGAAGTACAAGCTCGGGTTCGGCTCCACCGGCACCGTGTGGGTCGCCCACTAGACGCCGCTCGGACGTCCGCGGCCCGAACTACCGTTCGGGTCGCGGATGCCTCCGAACGCTGAGCCTGCGCCCGAGCGGCGCGTGATCGTCCACATGGACTGCGACGCCTTCTACTACAGCGTCGAGTGCCTGCGCGACCCGTCGCTGGTGGGCAAGGCCGTGATCGTGTCGGGCTCCGGCCCGCGTGCGGTCGTCACCACCGCCAGCTACGAGGCGCGGAAGTTCGGCGTCGGCTCGGCGATGCCCGCGTCACGCGCGCTGCGCCTGTGCCCGCAGGCGATCGTCGTGCCGCCGCACGGCGAGCTCTACCGCGAGAAGTCGGTCGAGGTCTGGGGGATCGTCCGCGAGCGGCTGGAGGCGCCGCTGCAGCACCTGTCACTCGACGAGGCGTACGCCGACGTCACCGAGCTCGACAAGCCGCTGCGCGTCCTGCGCGCGCTCGTGGCCGAGGTCCAGGAGCGCACGGGGATCACGATCTCCGTCGGCGTCGGCCCGAATCGGCTCGTGGCGAAGATCGCCAGCGACGCCGAGAAGCCGGCCGGCTTCGTCGTGCTGTCGCGCGAGCAGGCACGAGAGCGCTTCCGCCACAGCCCGACCCGGCTGCTGCAGGGCATCGGCCCGCGGACCGCCGAGCGGCTGACGCAGATGGGCATCACGACGGTCGCCCACCTCCAGGACGCCCACGCCGCGATGCTGATCGAGCGCTTCGGCGAACGCGCGGGCATGTGGCTCAAGGCTGCGGCCGAGTTCCACGGCAGCACGACGGTCGACACCTCGCGCGTGGCCAAGAGCCGCTCGAGCGAGACGACGTTCGACAGCGACGTCGACGACTTCGAGGCGCTCCAGGCGACGGTCAGGCGGCTGGCCGAGGACGTCTGCAAGGGCCTCGTCAAGCGCGGCACGCGGGGGAGGACGATCGGCATCAAGGTCCGCTACGACAACTGGACCACGCTGACGCGCGACCGGTCGCTCGGGGCGTTCACGAACGACGTCGCGACGGTCACGCAGGTCGCGCTGGAGCTGCTGGCCGAGAACGCCCCGCAGCGGCCGGTGCGGCTGCTCGGCGTGCGCGTCGCCGGGTTCGAGGGCGTCGTCAACGCGCCGCCCAGCCAGCCATCGCAGCTGCGCCTGCCGGTCGAGGTCTAGTGCCCTAGCCTGCGGGCGATGAGCGAGCTCCACTACGTGCAGCGCGGCGATGGCGAGCCGCTGCTGCTGATCCAGGGCATGAGCGGGACCCACCTGAGCTGGGGCGAGCCGTTCCTGGCCGAGCTCGAGCGCGACTTCGCCGTGACCGCTTACGACCACCGCGGGATCGGCAAGAGCGGCCGGCTGGAGGAGGGCGCGCGCTTCTCGATCGCCGACCTCGCCGACGACGCGGCCGCGCTGCTCGACCGGCTCGAGCTCGAGTCCGCGCATGTGCTCGGCATCTCGATGGGCGGCATGGTCGCCCAGGAGCTCGCGCTGGGGCACCCCGACCGGCTGCGCACGCTGACGCTCGGCTGCACCTACGCCGGCGGCGAGGGCAGTGCGCTCACCGACCCGAGCGTGTTCGGGCGACTGAGCGAGTCGTGGCGGACCGGCGACCGCGACCTGATCCTGCGCGCCAGCTGGGAGATCAACGTCTCGCCGCGCTTCGCCGCCGACGAGGACGCGTTTCGGGCGTTCCGCTCGGCGGCGCTCGAGCTCCCGGTCTCGATGAAGGCGATCATGGCCCAGCTCCAGGCGATCTCCGACCACATCACGCTCGACCGCCTGGGGGACCTCACCGTGCCGACGCTCGTCATCCACGGCGACCAGGACCAGATGCTCGGGGTCGCCAACGGCCGCGCGATCGCGGCGAAGATCCCGAACGCGAAGCTCGAGGTCCTCCCGGAGGTCGGCCACCTGTTCTGGGTCGAGGAGCCGCGCTACTCCGCGCAGCTCATCCGCGAGCACGCGCTCACGGCCGCTCCCTCCTAGTAGAGGGCCGCTGCCAGCCGGCGGCGCGCGTCGCGGGCCACCGGGTGCTCGACCCCGAGCTCGTCGAGGATCGCCACCACCGCCTGGCGGATGTCGTCCTTGGCCCCGTCGGCGGTCGGTAGCGCTTCGATGAGCACGTCGATCGCCTTCTCGTGCTCGCCGGCGTCGAGCGCCTGCCACGCGCCCGCGAGGTCCGGCTCGCCGCGATCCTCGAGGCGGATCCGCGCGGCCAGGCCCTCGGCCTGGAAGTTGCCGGGAACGCGCTCGGCGATCTGCAGCGCCTCCTCGCGGTCGCCGCGCGCGAGCAGCATCTTCGCGAGCGGGACGGCGGCGTCGGCGCGTGCGGGCTCGAGCTCGAGGGCGCGGCGCAGCGAGGCCTCGTCGCCCGCGGACGCGAGCCGCTCGGCCTCGGTCGGGACGATCCCGTCGAAGAAGCGCTCGACCGCCGGCGGCGGCTTCGCGCCGACGAACTCGTCGACGACCTTGCCGTCCTTGAACGCCTTGACGGCCGGGATCCCCTGGATGCCGAACTGCTGCGCGGTGGCCTGGTTGGCGTCGGTGTCGAGCTTGGCGAGGACGACGTCGCCCTCGCGCGCGTCGGCCGCGCGCTCGATCAGCGGGCCGAGCTGCCGGCACGGCCCGCACCACTCGGCCCAGAAGTCGACGACCACCGGGATCTCGTGCGAGCGCTCGATGACCTCGGCCTGGAACGTCGCATCGCTGACGTCGATCACGGTCATGCGTCGATGGTAGAGAGGCCCCCCGGTCGCTCGGGCGCGATGCTCGTCGTGATCGCGTCCGGGTAGGTTCCCGTCCGTGCTCGACCTGGCGCGCGATGACAACGGAGACGGCCCGCCGGTCGTCCTCCTGCACGGCCTGACCGCGACGCGCCGCTACGTCGTCATGGGCTCGACCGCGCTCCAGCGCGCCGGGCATCGCGTCGTCGCGTTCGACGCCCGCGGCCACGGCGAGTCCTCGGCCGCTCCGTCGCCCGAGGCCTACGAGTACACCGACCTCGTCCGGGACCTCGTCGACGTGATGGACGACGCCGGCATCGAGCGCGCCGTCCTCGCCGGCGCGAGCATGGGTGCGCACACGCTGCTGCGGTGCGCGCTCGACCATCCGGAGCGGGCCGCCGGCATGGTCGTGATCACGCCCGCGTACGAGCCCGACAACCACGAGCCGCCCGGGCGCTTCGAGCGCTGGGACGCGCTGGCCGAAGGACTGCGGACCGGAGGCGTCGAGGGGTTCGTCGAGGCCTACGGAGAGCCCGACGTGCCCGAGCAGTTCCGCGAGACCGTCCTGCGCGTGATCCGCCAGAGGCTCGGCCGCCACGACCACCCCGAGGCCGTCGCCGACGCACTGCAGGTCGTGCCGCGCTCGAGGCCCTTCGGCACCCTCGACGACCTGGCGAAGATCACCGTTCCCACCGTCGTCGTCCCGAGCCGCGACGAGGCCGACCCGGGCCACCCGCAGAGCGTGGGGGAGGCGTTCGCCGAGGCGATCCCGGGAGCCGACCTCGTCATCGAGGAGGAGGGCAAGTCCCCGATCGCCTGGCAGGGAGGCCAGCTCAGCCGAGTGATCGCCGACCTCGCGGCCCGAGCGGACTACTGAGCGATGCCGATGCCAGGCTCGTGGGCGACTGATCGATGAGCGTGTTCACGCGCGATGGCGACCTGCTCATCCCGACGGGCCATGCCCGCGGGCCGTGGGACCCGGACTCGATGCACGGCGGAGCTCCGGCGGCAGTCGCGGCGCGGGCGATCGAGCAGGCGTCCCCGGACATGCGGATCGTGCGGCTGACGGTGGAGTTCATCGGTGCCGTCCCGATGCTCCCGCTCAGCGTCGAGGCACGAGTGGTGAAGCCCGGCAAGCGCTTCCAGATCGCCGAGGCGACGATCCACGCCGACGGCCGCGAGGTCGCCTGGGCGCGCGCGAACCTCCTGCGCACCGAGGACACGCAGGGCGTCCCTCGCCCGGACCGCGCGCCGCTCGGCCCGGCGCCCGACACCATCGAGCGCCACCGCTACAAGCCCGGAGACGTCGAGGAGTTCGGCATCACCGCCATGGACCTGCGGTTCGTCGAGAGCTCGTTCGCCGAGCGCGGCCCGGCGAAGGTGTGGTTCCGGCTCGACATGCCCTTGGTGGAGGGCGAGGAGCCGAGCGCGACCCAGCTCGCGGTGGCCGCCGGCGACTTCGGCAACGGCGTGAGCAACATCCTCGACTGGAACGAGTGGCTCTTCGTCAACACCGAGCTGACGATCCACCTGGGCCGCGAGCCGCAGGGCGGGTGGGTCGGCCTCGACGCCGTGACGGTGCTCGAGGAGAACGGCTCGGGCCTCGCCGTCTCGACGCTGCACGACCAGAGCGGGCCGATCGGCCGGGCGGCCCAGGCGCTCTTCGTCACGCCGCGCGGCCGGTAGCCTCAAGGCGTGGCCAAGGTCTTCGAGGAGATCGACGAGCATCTTCAGCGCTGGATCGCCCGGCAGCGGATGTTCTTCGTCGCGACCGCGCCCCTGTCGGGCGACGGCTCGGTCAACGTGTCGCCCAAGGGCCCGATCGACACGCTGCGCGTCCTCGGCCCGCACGAGGTCGCCTACCTCGACCATCACGGCAGCGGCAACGAGACCGTCGCGCACCTGCGCGAGAACGGCCGGATCGTCGTGATGCTGTGCGCGTTCGAGGGCCCGCCGAAGATCGTGCGCCTGCACGGTCGCGGCGAGGTCATCCGACACGGCGACGCCCGTTTCGACGAGCTCATGCTCGAGTGGGGCTTCGAAGCGCTCGGCCCGGAGGCCAGCTTCCGCTCCATCATCCGCGTCGACGTCGACCGGATCTCGGATTCCTGCGGCTACGGCGTGCCGCTCATGAGCTACGAGGGCCAGCGCGAGCACTACCGCCTCAGCATCGAGAAGAAGTCGCGCGTCATGGGCGTCGACGGCTACCGCGCGATGGCCCACAAGCGCGGCGCCGAGAGCATCGACGGCCTGCCGTCGCTGGCGGAGTGACCGGCGCGCTGCTGGCGGCGGTGCTCGCGGTGCCGCTGCCCGCGGCCGAGCCGCGCCCCGAGCCGGTCCGCTGCCCGCAGGGAGCCGCCGACTGCGAAGCCGTGTCCGGACGCATCGTCTTCGTCGAGCGCGTCGACCCCGACGGTGACGGCGACCTCCACGTCGTGGTCACCGCCGGGAGCATCACGGGCCCCGGCCTGACCGCGATCGACGTGCGCAAGGGGCTGCGGCCGAAGCGCGATCCGTCGATCGGCGACCGGGCGTCGGCGGCAGGTCCCGTGCAGACGGGGTCGTATGGACAACAGCAGATCCATGCCCTTCGGTTCCGCGTAGAGCGGTAACGGGGAGGACAAGCCCGAATGCGCTCGGCGGCACGCCGCATCTTCGACTTCTACTGGGGCCAGGGCATCGCCGACGACGTACCGGCGCTGACCTACTACCTCGTGCTCTCGCTGGCGCCCTTCGCGCTGGGGATCGCCGCCGTCCAGGCGCTGCTGCTCAACAACCTGCTGTCGGCGATCGAGGTCGCCGAGCAGCTCAACCGCTTCCTGCCCGAAGCCGTCCACGAGGACGTCAAGGACCTCGTCGTCGGCACGCGCAGCAACTCTCCGCTCCTGCTGCTGCTCGCCCTCGTCGCGATGCTGTGGACCACGTCGGGAGCGATCGGCGTCATCGAGCGCTGCGAGTCGCGCATGCTCGACTGCCCGCGCCACAACGTCGTGGTCGGCCGGATCCGCAACATGGTGCTCGGGGCGCTCGTCGGCCTCGCGTTCGCGGTCGCCGCGGCCAGCGCGTCGCCGATCGGCGAGCTCATCCCGCGGCTCGAGGTCCTGCCCGGCGGTCCGTCGTTCCTGTTCATCGCGATCGGCTCGATCGTCGTCTTCGCGGTCATCTACCGCTACGCGCCGCGGTCGGTCATCGGCTGGCGCGCGTCGTTCCTCGGCGCCGTCCCGGCGGGGATCTCGCTCCAGGCCGTCCCCGCGCTCGTCGGGCTGTACTTCGACGCCGCAGCGGGCTTCGCGGCGGTGCGGATCTTCCTGCTGCTCGCGGTCCTGCTGCTCGGCCTCTACGCGATGGCGCTCATGCTGCTCGTCGGCGCCGGCCTCGCCGTCGAGGCGGAGGAGCGCTCACGCGATCGCGCGGCACGGCTCGTCCCGGCGGCCGGACGGCCGCCGAGTCCCGAGCCCAAGCCCGACGGCGTGCCGGTCGCCTAAGCGGGCGTGGCGGACGGCGCGCTGCGGCGCTCGTCCGTCGGTGGTGTGTCGGTGGTCGCGCTGTGACGGCCCGGCAGGCGCCGCTCGGGGACCATGTCCTCGCCGCAGAGGGCGCAGGCGGTGGTGCGTTCGACGGGGAGACCGGTCAGGTGCCAGCGGGTCTCTCCGCACGCGGGGCAGCGTGTGGCATCCATGGGTGCCGGGCGATTACCCGGAAACTGGCTCCGTCACGCGCGCGACGGTGATGGCGACGTCGTCGCGGGTGTCGCCCTGCTGCGACTCGACGACCGCGCGCTCGAGTCGCGCGGCGATCGCCGACGCGCTCATCCCGGCGCACCCGTGCAGCATCTCCGCGAAGCGCCGGTCGCCAAGCAGGCCGGTCCGCGTGCGCGCCTCGGTGATCCCGTCGGTGTAGAGGACGACGGCGTCGCCCGGCTCGAGGGCGGTCGTGACCTCCGGGTTGTCGGGGTCGTCGACGAAGCCGAGGATCGTCCCCGGCGCGCCGACCTCCCGGACCTCGCCGTCGCGGCGCAGCAACAGCGGCGACGGATGCCCGGCGCAGCTCACGCGCGCCGTGAAGCCGCCGTCCGAGCGCTCCAGGCGGCACAGCGCGACGGTGCAGTACTTCCCGCGCCGGCCGCGGCTCGCGAGCAGCGCGCGGTTGAGCGCCGAGAGGATCTCGCTCGGCCCGTGCTCGTACATCGCCGCGGTGCGCAGCGTGTGCCGCGACAGGCTCGTGAGCGCGGCGGCGCCCGCGCCCTTGCCCGTCACGTCGCCGATCATCAGCGTCAGGGCGTCGTCGGCGCCGACGATCGCGTCGTAGAAGTCCCCGCCGATCACCGCACCGTCGCCCGCGGGGCGGAACGCCGCACCGAGGTCCACGCCGCCGAACTCCGGAAGGCGGTCGGGCAGCAGGCTCTCCTGCAGCACGCGCGCGAGCGTGCTCTGGTGCTGGTAGAGCAGGGCGTTGTCGAGCGCGAGCGCCGCGCGGTGGGCGAGCTCTCCGGCGTGCTCGAGCTGCGCGTCGGTGAACGCCCGATCCGCGTTGACCGACGCCAGCGCGAGGACGCCGATCGCCCGGCCGCGGGCGACGAGCGGCACGATCATCGCCGAGCGCGGCCGATGGTCGCCGAGCTCTGTGCGCCCGCCGAAGACGCGCGAGACCTCGCCGTGCACGATCTCTGCGCGGCGGTTGCGCACGACCCGGGCGACCGGGTCGTCCCCGGCGACGTCGACCTGGTAGCGGCGTGGCAGCCCGCGCAGCAGCCGCTCGAGCTGGACGTCGCCGGCCGCCGACGCCACGCGGCGGACCTCGGGGCCGTCGACGACGTCGACGAGGCAGATGTCGGCGAGGTGGGGGACCGAGACCTCGGCGATCGAGTCGAGCGTCGCGCGCAGGTCGAGCGACGCGTCGAGCAGGGGCGAGGCCTCGGCCAGGAACGTCGAGCGGCGCCCGGCCTCCTCCACCGCCTCGCGCCCGTCGCCCTCGTGCCGCAGCGCTGCCGCCAGTGCGACGACCGCCTCGGAGAACCCGCGGACCACGACTGCGCCGGGGTGGTCGCGCCGCAGCTCGGCGTCGATCGCGCCGTCGTCGAAGTCGTCGGCGATGACGATCAGCCGCGTCCCGCGGGCCGACGCGAGCGCGCCGCCGGGCGTGCGCGCGGTGACGACCTCGTCCCCGGCGTCGGCGAGCGCGATGCGCAGGGTCGAACGGGCGACCGTGGGGGCGCCGGCGATGAGGACGCGCATCCCGGCGCTCCTACTCGACGATCGCGCTCGTGAAGCGCGAGGCGACCTGCGTGAGCTCGATCACTCGGGCGGCCTCGCCGCTGCCGGGGATCACGACGAGACGGTGGCCGTTCGAGCGGGCGCGGACGTCGGCGTCGAGGAGGATCTGCAGGCCCGTCGAGTCGAAGAACTCGACGCCGCCGAGGTCGAGCGTGATCGCATCGGCACGGTCCTCGGCGCGCATGAGCGTCCGCTCGAGCTGGTGGCCGGTGGTCAGGTCGACCTCGCCGCCCACGACGATGCGCACACCGCCGTCCTCTTCCGTGAGTCTGATGTCGATCGCCATGTGGTTCGTGTGCGGACAGTCCGCTTCGGGGACACTACGGAAGCAGACGCATGCGCTACACGGTCCAGCTTCCCCACGATGTCGATTCCATACCCCTCGCGCGCCGCGAGCTCGATCGCGTGCGCACCGGCGTGGATGACCTGACGATGCGCAATGCGCGCCTGCTGGTGTCCGAGCTCGTGACGAACGTCGTGCGGCACGTGGAGCCGGGCGACGATCCCGACCAGATCTCCCTGACGATCGAGCAGACCGACGGCCACCTGCGGATCGAGGTCCAGGACAGGGGCGGAGGCTTCGCGCCCGCTCCCCGTGCCGACACGCAGAACGCCTCGTCCGGCTGGGGCCTGCACATCCTCGCCCAGCTCGCCTCCCGCTGGGGCGTGGAGAGCGACGGCGGCACACGCGTCTGGTTCGAGCTCGAGACCGCCTCGGCGGACTCCTCGCTGGCGACCGCCTCCTGACTTCGGACCTGGACCTGATCGAGGAGGTCGTCCTCCTGCGCGACCGCGAGCTCGCCGTGCTGCGTCCGCGCGACGCCGAGGCGATGATCGACGAGGAGGCGTTCGCCAGCGAGGAGAAGATGCCGTACTGGGCCGAGCTGTGGCCGAGCGGCGTCGCGCTGGCCCGCGCGGTCTCCGGGGCCTCCATGGGCGGCCGCCGCGTCGTCGAGCTCGGCGGCGGCGGCCTCGCGCTGCCGAGCATCGCGGCCTCGCTGGCCGGTGCGCGCGTGCTCGCGACCGCCGGCGCGCCCGAGGCGCTCGAGCTCGCGGCCGGCAACGCCGAGCGCAACGACGC